>NZ_JBYCKP010000638.1:0-16274 GCF_057473445.1 Acidithiobacillus sp. TH-A36
CCATGTCGCGTCCAACCCCACAGTGCAGGCGACTGCAATGAGCCAGTTACTGGAAAGACTCTCCCGGGAATTGGCGCATCATTTGGGTTGAACATCCCGCAATAATCAGGAGGACTCTTTGCGTGAACGCCGGGGACGACGGGATTTACCACCCGTAGCCTGTCCTTCTGGCACTACTCGTTCAAAGTCAATTTTGCGATCGTCCAGGTTGACATTCATCACCCGGATTTCTATGGCGTCACCCAACTGGAATGTTTCCTTACTGTGCTCACCAATAATACGGTAATGCTGCGCATCAAAATGGAAATAATCTTCACCAAGGGTGCTGATATGAATCAGACCTTCCACATACACCTCGCGCAGGGCAACAAACAGGCCAAAACCGGTCACGCCGGTAATAATACCGGTAAATGTTTCACCAATTTTATCCATCATGAATTCACATTTGAGCCAGTTTACTGCTTCACGACTGGCTTCATCTGCACGGCGTTCGGTCATGGAACAATGCTGCCCCAACTCCTGCAATTCCTTTTTAGCCAACCAGCGTGGTTCCTGGATACCCGCATCCAGCAATGCCTGGATACCGCGATGAACCACCAGATCGGGATAGCGGCGAATGGGTGAGGTGAAGTGGGTATAAGCCGGAAAAGCCAAACCAAAATGCATTCCGGTATCCACGGTATAAAATGCTTGCGACAGGCTCCTTAAAATCACGGTCTGAATCAGACTGGAATCACTACGGTCACGGGTTTCTTCAATGATCTTCGCCAGATCGGCGCTACGCGGACGCTCCGGCAAGCGCAAGGGTACCCCAAGCTCTCCCAGAAAACGGCGTAAATCCTCCAGCTTGTCTGCGGAAGGCTCTGGATGGACCCGGTACAACATGGGCAAGTCATGAATCCGGAAATACTGGGCAGCACACACATTGGCCGCGAGCATGCATTCTTCGATAATACGATGCGCTACATTACGGGTAACGGCGACAATTTTTTCAATGCGTAACTGGTCATTGTAGATAATGCGCGTTTCCTGGGAATCGAACTCAATGGTCCCTCTTCGCTCCCTGGCCCCGGCAAAACTTTGATACAGGCGGTGTAACGCCTCCAGATGCGGCACCATAGCTGCATCCTGGGTACGCAACGCCTCATCCCCATCAAGAATGGCGGCCACTTCGTCGTAGGTAAAGCGGCGCTGGGAGCGCATGACCCCCCGGGCAAAACGAAAACGCTGAACCTCACCAGTTGCATTCATCTCCATTTCGCAAAGCATACACAGCCGGTCCACATGCGGATTCAGGGAGCATAAGCCGTTCGAAAGGATTTCCGGCAGCATCGGAATGACCCGACGCGGGAAATACACGGAATTACCCCGGGCAATCGCCTCTTTATCCAGAGCGGAGCCCGACTGAACATAACTGGCCACATCGGCAATGGCGACAATAAGGCGAAAACCATCGGCAATTTCTTCCGCAAAAACCGCATCGTCAAAGTCTTTGGCATCGGCACCATCAATGGTAACCAGGGGAAGATCACGCAAATCGCGGCGACCTGCTTTCATATCCTCGGGTACCACTTCGGAAAAACGCGCAGCCTCGTCCAGAACCGCCTGCGACCATTGATAAGGAAGGCCGTAATTACGCACCGCAATTTCCACTTCCATACCGGGTGCCATGTGTTCGCCAAGAATTTCCACGACCGATCCCTGGGGCATATTGCGACCATCCGGATACTGGATAATATTTAGCGTCACAATCTGCCCATGCACCGGTGCCAGTTCGCCTCCCTCCACCACCCCGAATTCATGGGAAATCCGCCGATCTTCAGGCACCACGTAATGGCTGCCGCCATCGGCAAAATAACGCCCCACAATCTGTTTCAGAGACCGCTCCAGGATGCGGACGACCGTACCTTCAATCCGTCCACGCCGATCTTCGCCCACCGCCCGGCCAAGAATAATATCGCCATGAAAAACCTTGCGCATTTCCCGGGGTGATAAAAAAAGATCTTTGCCACCGGCTTCAGGAATCAAAAAGCCAAAACCATCGGGATGGGCGCTGACACTCCCCCGAATCAATTCCATGGCTTCGATAATGCCGTAGGCTCCGCGTCGGTTGCGCACCAACTGGCCATCTCTTTCCATGGCACGCAGGCGGCGGCGCAAGGCTTCCTGGTCTTCTTCCTCGATTACGAGCTCGGCAAAAAAATCTTCCAGCGTCAGAGGCTGTCCCGCTTCTTCCAGATACTGAAGAATGTATTCCCGACTGACGATAGGGCGTTCATATTTTTCTTTTTCCCGCTCGAACATGGGATCACGTTCACTCAGTGCTGCGGGCTCCTGGTTTTCAGGCATTGACAACTACTCCTTAATCAAAGATCATTCCGTCCACGCCGAGGTGGCGGAATTGGTAGACGCGCTAGGTTCAGGTCCTAGTGAGCGAAAGCTTGTGCTGGTTCGAATCCAGTCCCCGGTACCAAAAGCAAAGGGCAGACTTCAGGGTCTGCCCTTTTTTATATTTGCTGTTCACAACACCCCGGACAGGAGAATGGTATCCTCCCGGTCAGGACCCGTTGAAATGATCGCCAGAGGCCGTCCGGCAAGCTTGGCAATAGCCTCCAGATACTGACGTGCTGTCTGGGGCAGATCTTCCCAGCGACGGACTCCGGCAGTAGATTCCTGCCAGCCGGGAAAAGTCTCGTAAACCGGTTCACAAGCCGCCAGTGCTTCAGCACCGGAAGGGAGTTCATCCTGAACCACGCCCTTAACCCGATAACCCACGGCGACCCGGATTTCCGCCAGACCATCCAGCACATCCAGCTTGGTCATGCACAAGCCGGTCACTCCGTTGACGCGACAGGCAGCGCGCAAGGCCACCGCATCAAACCAGCCACAACGCCGGGCCCGCCCTGTGGTCGCGCCCACTTCCGCACCTCGTTCCGCCAGAAATACTCCGGTTTCGTCGAATAACTCAGTGGGGAAAGGACCTGCGCCTACGCGGGTGGTATAGGCTTTGGTAATACCTAAAACATAACCCAGTTCGGCCGGCCCGACGCCACTTCCGGCGGAAGCAGCACCCGCAATCGTATTGGAAGAAGTGACATAGGGGTAGGTTCCATGATCCACATCCAGCATGGTCCCCTGCGCACCTTCAAACAAAATTCTTGCACCTTCTGACTGCAACTGTGCAAGACGCACGGATACATCGACCACCATGGGAGCCAGCCGCTCTGCCAGACTCAGATATTGATCGAGAATGGCATCAAAATTCTCTGCTTTCTGCTTGAAATAATGCTGAAGTACAAAATTATGGTAATCCAGCGCTTCACCCAGCTTTGCAGCAAAACGCTCGCGGTGAAAAAGATCACCCACCCGCAAAGCGCGACGCGCCACCTTGTCTTCATAAGCAGGACCAATCCCCCGACCGGTCGTACCAATTTTCGCATCGCCTTTGGCATGCTCACGAGCCAGATCCAGGCTTTTGTGATAGGGCATAATCAACGGACAGGCATCCGAAACAAAAAGACGCGCATGGGCATCGGGCATCACCGGCAGCAATTCATCCAGCTCAGCAAAAAGCGCCAGCGGATCCAGAACCACGCCATTCCCAATAAAACAGGACACACCTGCGCGCAAAATACCCGAAGGAATAAGATGCAGCACGGTTTTGCGCGTGCCAATCACCAGCGTATGTCCGGCGTTATGCCCGCCCTGAAAACGCACAACCGCCTGGCAACGTTCTGTGAGCCAGTCCACAATTTTGCCTTTTCCTTCATCACCCCACTGCGTACCGATGATGACCACATTTGACTTATCAGACACGGAGCACTCCGCCAATAAAATGGAAAATAGTTTTAACGTGCATTCAGGGAGCGCAATACCCAACCTGCAGAAGAATGTTCCAGGAGGGCATCAAAACCCCGGTTTTCCAACTGCGCTTGATCTGGCAATTCGCCCGCCAGAAAGTCCTGCGCCACCACATGCCCCTGCTGACGTTGCTCGGCAATAGCCTTCCATAAAGCCTGATCGCTGCCGGCAGGCGCCCAGATATGTTGGCTCCGGCGCGATTCTGGAAGATCCCGAAGCAGAGGTTTCAGGTCCAGACTGAAACCGGTTGCCGGACGGCGACGCCCAAATGCTGCACCAATGTCATCGTAGCGTCCACCACGAGCCAACGCTTCTCCGCGTTGCGGCCCGAATAAAGAGAACAGCAGGCCGGTATGGTAGAGATGACCACGAATTTCCGAAAGATCACATTGAATGTCGAGATCCGGGTAGCGCAAGCGCAGTGCTTCCCAAACAAAATGGAGATCATCCAGTGCCTTGCAAATGGCCGGGTGATGACCCAACTGCTGACGCGCGCGACTCAATACATCATGATCCCCTTGCAAACGGGCCAGGGCATCAAAATCGGCACAAAGGCTTTGTCCTGCGCCATGAATTTGCAACCAGTGCCGGACATCCGGCCAGGCCTTGCGTTCTACATGCCGCAACAAATCATTGCGCTGGGTAGTGGCAAGGCCAGCCGCATCAGCCAGGGCCCGGGGAATACTGACATGACCAATATCCAGCAACAGATTGGGGACCTTGCAGTGGCGCAGACTTTCCACCATCAGGGACAACACTTCGAGATCCCCTTCCGGTCCAGCGACGCCAAACAACTCAGCGCCCACCTGAAAGGGTGCCCGACTGCCACCCAGCAAGTCAGGGCGCGCCCGCAGCACGGTTCCGGCATAGGCCAGACGGCGAATTTCCCCGGAAGCTGAAGTCTGGGCGTCAATGCGCGCCATCTGCGGAGTCATATCCGAGCGCAGGCCTACCAGACGACCACTGTCCTGATCCAGCAGTTTCCAGGTTTGCAGGTCCAGGTCAGCGCCACTACCGGTGAGCAAACTTTCCAGATGCTCCACTAAAGGGGGTGTCACCTGACGGTAGCCCCACAGCGCATAGCGATCCAGAAGACTGCGCCGACAATGTTCAAGAGCCTGCGTACGTGCGGGCAGAATATCCTCGAAGCCGCTAGGCAAAAGCCAGGTCGGATGGTTTTCGCTGCGCATTATTTTCCCGCCTCATTCAAGGAATGCCGAAAATATTTGAAAAATGGAGAATCCGGATTAAGTACCAGCACGGTTTTATCACTCAAAGCATGACGATACGCTTCAAGACTGCGATAAAAGGCAAAAAATTTCGGATCCTTACCATAAGCATCCCCGTAAATGGAGGCCGCTTCGGCATCACCCTGCCCCTTGATTTGTTCCTGTTGACGATAGGCATCAGCCAGAATGCTGGTTTTTTCTTTCTCGGCGCTGGCACGAATTTGCTCTGCATCAGCCTTGCCTTGGGAATGGTAGGTATTGGCCTGCTGAGTTTGCTCCGCCTCCATGCGCTTGTAAGTCGCCTGCAGCAGTTCCGGGGGCAAGCCCACCTGCAAAATCCGCAAGTCCACCAGGCGGATCCCAAAATTTGACAAGTGCTGGTCTGCCGCCTGCATAACCGGGCTGGAAATTTCCTGCTGCCGGGCAGCAATGAGCGTTGTCATGGACATCGTCGCAATGTGACTGCGTAAGGCGGCACGAAGTTCATCGCCAATTTGGGTCTGGGCATTCGCCTGATCATGCAGCCGCGCATAATAAACTCCAGGATTCACCACTTGCCACTCAGCGAAATAACTCAGCAGTAAAGGCTTTTTGTCCTGGGTCAAAAAGGACTCCGGTTGCGGACTATAATTTTGCAAGCGTTTATCCACATACTCCACATTTTGCAGAACCGGCCATTTCATATAAAGACCAGGGGCCTTCTGCACACTGATTTGCCGGCCAAATTGCATGAGCAAGGCATTTTGTGACTGATTGACCGTATAAAAACTGGCAGAGGCCAGCAGCAGCACCGCGAGAAAAACAATCAGTACAGCCCATATCCAGTTTTTCATGAGTGCGCTCCTGAAACCGGCAGCACAGGTTGGCTGGCAACACTGTCGGTAGTAGCGACCGGGGCCGTACTACGATCTGCGGCGGTGGCCGACTCTACCGCGCGTGTGCTCGCACTGGGCTGAACGGCAGTTTTTTCGGGCATATGCAAATAAATCACTGCTTTTCCATGACTATCCATGATGACTTTTTGCGTGCTGCCAAGAATATCCTGCATGGTATGCAAATACATACGCTCACTCACCACCTGGGGGTTCTTCTGATACGCCTGCAGCAGGTCCGTAAAGCGGGCAGCATCACCCTTGGCACGATCCACCACCTGCAACTTGTATGCCTCGGCCGCTGTCACCATAGTGGCGGCTTCACCCTTGGCCTTGGGGATAATACTGCTGGCATAGGCTTCCGCCTCACGCCGGGATCGGGCCATATCCTCGCGGGCAGTCATCACGTCGGTATAGGAAGCCTGCACCGATTTGGGAATATGAATGCTGAGAATCTGCACTGCGTTGATCGTCACGCCAGCATGTAATCCTGTCAGCAAATTCTGGCTACTATGCTGGATCTGCTGGGCCATGGCACTTTGATCCACATGCATCAGGGCTTTCAACTGGCTTTTCCCCACGGCATTGCGCATGGCAGACAAAGCCGCATAGCGAATCAGCTGCTCCGGATTAGTGCTGGAAAACAGGTAATGACTGGCATTACTGATACGGTAATCCACAGCAAAGTGAACATCCACCACGTCACCGTTGGCGGTCAGCATCATTCCTGGGTTCAGGGTATCCACGGCGCCACTGTAACCCAAAACAATCCGCTGATTCTCGGCAGTGCTGAGTAAGGAAACGCTTTCAAAAGGCACGGGCAAGTGATAATGAAGACCCGGCTGGGTAATGCCGACTTCCTTGCCAAAACGCAGCACCACGCCTTCCGCATTGGGTCCGACAATATAAATACCCGATGCAATCCAGAATAAAATCAGTATGCCAATGATAATAATGGGCAAACGGTGGAGCCAGCGGGGATCCCACTTGGGACCTCCAGAACCCCGGCCTTTGCCGGAACCCAGTAAAGCACCCAGTTTTTTCAACTCCTGGGTAATTTTCTGAATGTCAAAAGCAGGCTTTTGTGGGTTGGGACGCCGTCCCCAGGGGTTGTTATTATTATTTTTGTTGTTTCCGTTTCCGCCCGGATCACTCCACGGCATACCAATCTCCTTCCTTGATTATTTCGGGTATTGTAGAGGTCGGGTCCTGCGCCTGACAACCATGGTCACGCATTTGCGCGCGCAGACGACGCCATGCCAGATCATCAATATCAAAAACCATCCGGGTTTTACCTTCCTCGTCAAAATCTTCGTCGATGACACTGGCCAGACGATGCAAACAGGCACGCAAAGCGCCCTCCTCAGGACTCAGCAGCAGCTCGACGCGCAAAATAGAGCGACCAACCCGTTCGAGAATAGCTTGCAGCAACGCATCAAGACCTGCACCGCTCCGGGCACTGACATTCACCGCAATCAATGTTCCCGAAGCATCATACAGACCTCCAATCGCTTCACCCGTCATGTCAACCTTGTTGAAGACCACCAGCACCGGCAGAGTATCCGCTGCAATTTCTTTAAGGACTGATTCGACTGCAACCATTTGCGTATCACGGTCCACCGCGCTGCCATCTACTACGTGCAAGAGCAATTGCGCCTGATTCACCTCTTCCAGCGTTGCCCGAAATGCAGCAATCAGATCCGTCGGCAAGTCACGCATGAAGCCCACCGTATCGGCAAGCAACACCGCATCCTGCCCGGCAACCTGCAAACGGCCAATAGCCGGGTCCAGGGTCGCGAATAAACGATTTGCCGCATAATTACTGCGCTCGGTCAGGGCATTGAACAAAGTGGATTTACCCGCATTGGTATAGCCCACCAAAGCCACGGTCGGCAACGGAGCGCGCTGCCGGGCCCGGCGCTGGGTCGCCCGATGGGCAGCTACCTTGACCAGCTTGTGCCGCAGGGACTGAATACGATCTCCAATCAGGCGACGGTCTGTCTCCAGCTGTGTTTCACCAGGACCGCGCAAGCCAATGCCTCCGCGTTGCCGCTCCAGATGGGTCCATCCACGAATCAGGCGCGTCCGCAAGCGGGTCAATTGAGCGAGCTCGACCTGTAATTTGCCCTCATGAGTCCGGGCACGTCGTGCAAAAATATCCAGAATCAACCCGACCCGATCAATCACCCGGCACTGCAAGGCCCGCTCCAGATTGCGCTCCTGCACTGGACTTAACGATCGATCAAACAAAACCAGATCCGCTGCCACTTCACGCACCTTTTCGGCCAGTTCCTGCACTTTGCCACTGCCAATAAAAGTTGCCGGATCAGGGCGATTGCGGGTCACAGGGATTAACTCCAGAACATCCGCGTCGCTGTCGGTAGCCAGATGAAAAAATTCGGCCCCGTCGTCGAGATCCACTTCGCCATGTAATATCACATGGACCAGAAGGACCCGCTCACGGGGCGCGTCTACTGCAACTGCACTATGGGTCAGAATCAGGCCTCTTCTTCTGTCGCCGTCGCCTCACCTTCGCCCTCAGGCAAAGGCAAGCGTACATCACGACCGGGAACCACCGTAGAAATGGCATGTTTGTAAATCATTTGGCTGACATTATTCCGCAACAAAACAACGAACTGATCGAAGGATTCGACAAATCCCTGCAACTTGATCCCGTTGACCAGATAGATGGCGACGGGAACGTGTTCCTTACGCAGCAAATTAAGAAAAGGATCCTGAAGAATTTGTCCTTTTTGTTGACCGGCCATTTTTTATCTCCTTGACTATGCTTCATGGCGCTTTTAGGGTAGTGAAAAGCCTGCGGGACAGATTTCACTGCATGGAACTTAGACTAGCTCAAAATAGACGGGAAAGCCATGCTTATAAGGTCCACTCATTCATCCATATTCATGATGGACTGAAGTGACTGCGGCCAGCGATCCAGCCGTGAATGATTGACCTGCAGCCTGCTTGCCATTAGCTTAGAATCGAAACCTGCCTGTCATCCGGATGGTCATGACGGTGGAAGGTTCCTAAATTCAAGGAGAAGCAATTAGTGGACAAAACGGCCATCGATGATAAGGCGCTCCGTAGTCGCGTGAAATTACTGGGCAATCTGCTCGGTGAAGTCTTGCGCGAGCAGGCCGGAACCCGGGTTTTCAACGCCGTGGAACAGCTTCGCCAAGGCTATATCCGCCTCCATAAAAAAGAAGATTCCCGCCTACGGGAACGGCTTGCCCGCTTCATAGACGCCTTACCCCAGGATGATCTGGTCCTGGTAATTCGTGCCTTCAACACCTATTTCAGTCTGGCCAACATTGCCGAAGAAGAATCCCAGCATCTGCAACGCCGTCGCCTTTTACAAAAAGGCGACGGACTGTGGACGGGATCCTTTGAAGAAACCTTCCGCTCCCTCCAGCAACAGGGCATCACCTCCGGGCAGATTCAGTTTTTGCTCGATCAAACCCGATATCTCCCCGTTTTTACCGCGCATCCCACCGAATCCAAAAGACGCACGGTCCTGCATGGACTGCGCCGCATTTTCGTGGTCAGCCAAACACTTGATGACCCCAGCCTGAACGACGAAGAAGAAAAAGAAGTCATCGACAATTTGCGGGCACAAATCCAGATCCTCTGGGAAACCGAAGAAGTCCGCACGAATAAACCCCAGGTTCAGGATGAAGTGGAGAACGGTTTATTCTTCTTTCGCGACAGCCTGTTCAAAGCCGTACCCATGACCTATCGCGCCGCTCGTCGTGCTGCTCGACGGGTATTTGCCAACACTGACATCGACATTCCCGCGTTTATTCGCTTTGGTTCATGGATTGGCGGAGATCGGGATGGCAACCCCAACGTCACTGCCGCCATCACCAGTTGGGCCTTGCGTACCCAGAGTGTCGAGGTCCTCAAGGAGTATCAGCAACGGCTTAGCGGGCTTTATCAATTGTTGGGGCATTCCAGCCGGTTTTGCGGCATTTCGCCGGTCCTGCTCGCCTCTCTGGAACGCGACGCCGATGATTTTCCGGAACTGGCCGAATGGGTAGATCAGCGCTTCCCCAGTGAACCCTACCGCCGCAAGCTGCGCTACATGATGACCCGGCTGGATTTGCGCCTGCGGCAGCTGGAAAACGGCCAGATCATGAATGAATCCGCTGGCCCGGCTTATGGATCAGCCGAAGCCTTTCTGGATGACCTGCTCCTGGTCCGTGACTCCTTGCGCGGTCACAATGATGATTACATCGCTGATCATGATATTCAGGATATAGTCTGGCTGGTACAGACATTTGGTTTTCATCTGGCCAATCTCGATATTCGCCAGGAATCCACCGTGCATTCCCGAACCATTTCTGAACTATATGCAGGTGTCCCGGGTTTTGCCGGTTACCTTGAAATGTCTGAAGAAGCCAGACTGATAACCCTGACGGAAGCCCTCAAACGTCCCGGTCCGCTGGTTGAGCAGCATCCTGAACTTTCGCCACTGGCTGCCGAAACCTGCGCCATTTTTCGCTGTATCGCCCAACTTCGTCGCGAAGTCAGTGCTTCCGGATTTGGAAATTACGTGATTTCCATGACCCACGAAGCCAGTCATATTCTTGAAGTGCTGGTGCTGGCCAAGGAATTCGGGCTGGCAGGCTGGTCGCGACAGGGGCTTTACAGTGAAATTGCCGTCACCCCACTGTTTGAGACCATTCACGATCTGGAGCGCATGGATGCCGTCGTTTCCACGCTGCTCGATAACCCGGTTTATACCGAAATCCTCAGCAGCCAGGAAAACACCCAGGAGGTCATGCTCGGATACTCCGATTCCTGCAAGGACGGTGGTATTTTATCGTCCAGTTGGTCGCTGTATCAGGCCCAGCTGCGCCTGGCCGCCATTGCTGACAAACGTAATATCCAAATTCGCGTGTTTCATGGTCGTGGCGGCAGCGTTGGTCGCGGTGGGGGTCCCACCTATGAAGCTATTCTGGCGCAACCGCCTGATACCGTTCGTGGGCAAATCAAGATCACTGAACAGGGTGAAGTCCTGTCCTTCAAATATGCCAACCTCGAAACCGCTGTATACGAGTTAACCGTCGGCACCGCCGGCCTCATCAAAGCCAGCATTGGCCTGGTACGCTCGGCCACCCCCGACAACCCGGCTTATCTCAAGGTCATGACGGAGCTCACCCATCTGGGCGAAAAGGCCTATCGTGACCTTACGGAAAACACTCCGGGGTTTCTGGATTATTTTTACGAAGCGACCCCGCTGAATGAAATAGCGCACATGAACATTGGCTCACGCCCCTCCCATCGGCAGCGCAGTGACCGCTCCATGGGCTCGATTCGAGCGATTCCGTGGATATTTGCCTGGGCACAGTCCCGCCATATTCTTCCGGCATGGTTCGGGCTGGGTTCTGCTATTGCCCAATGGCGGGTGGATAAACCCGAACGACTGGAAATTCTTCAGGACATGTATCAGCACTGGCCTTTTTTCCACGCCCTGATGGGCAACATCAGCATGGCCATGTCTAAAACCGACATGGCGCTGGCAGGAGAATATGCCAGTTTACCGCTTGATCAGGAGCTCGCCACGTCAGTTTTCCAGAAAATCCGCCAGGAGTTTGAGCTGAGCCTTGGAGAAATGCTGGCCATGGCTGGAACCGAGCAGCTGCTTTCCGATAATCCTGGTCTCGCTTTTTCTTTGCAGCGTCGTAACGTATACATGGAACCCCTGAATCATATTCAGCTCGCCCTGCTCCGCCGTTACCGCAATGATGATGCACCGCCGGAATTCCGGGAAATATGGCTGGATCCCCTGCTGCGCACCATCAACGCCATCGCAGCCGGACAACGCAATACCGGCTGAGAAAAGTGTTCCATGTCACTACCTGAACTGATTCTGGCCTCCACCAGCCCGTACCGAAAGGCATTGCTGCAGCGTCTGCAAATTCCCTTTCGCTGCGTAGCTTCCCAGGTTGATGAAAGCCCGCTTCCGGAGGAAACCCCGGAACAACTGGTGGCGCGTCTGGCTTTGGCCAAAGCCCACGCCGTATTAGTCCACCACCCTGAAGCATTGGTTATCGGCGCTGATCAAATGGCTTGTTGCGCCGGTCGGGTTCTGGGAAAGCCAGAATCGGCAGCCAGGGCCGAAGAACAACTGCAATGGATGCAAGGTCGTCGGGTCGAATACCTCAATGGTGTTGCCATAGCTGATGCCAGCGGCGCGGAGCAGTTCATCGTTCCCTATTATCTGACCTTACGCGCACTAAGCCCGGAGGATATTCGCCGCTATATTGAAAAAGATCAGCCCCTCGACTGCGCTGGAAGTTTACGTTCTGAAGGTCTGGGGATCAGCCTGCTGGAAAAAATGGAAGGAGCAGACCCCAACGCCCTGATGGGAATGCCACTGCTGAGCATTTCCGAAGTGTTGCGGCGCCGGGGATATGCATTGCCCTGAGATCAGAAACTGACAATCGGGGTGGGATGCCTTGCAGCGGGTCCGACCAGCCAGGAAGCAAAAAGGGCGACTTATCCAGTCGCCCTTTCTTTTTAAGCAAATAACAAAGGGTCAGCCCCAGCCATCGCCGCCATCATCCATGCCGAAATCATCATTACTGGCTAGCTGGTCATTGCCCCAGGAATTATCGGTCAGGCCCAGGTCGTCATTGCCTGATGCGTTAGCTTGTGTTCCGGCAGCCTCGTGACCACCGAACAAACTTCCAGCAAGCGCCTGCCCGGCAGCCAGCCCGGCACCCACCCCGACTCCGGTAGCAATTCCCGATGCGAGACTAGAGCCCAAGCCACCACCCTGTTGAGGCACACCCCCCATCGGGCCGCCAGGATATCCCGGACCATTGGGTCCATAGCCACCATTCATGCTGCCAAAAGGCCCCGGGGTCGGCCCACCCCGATACATCAGTTGTGCATTCTGCCGACGCCGCCGTAAAAACATGGAGATCACCGCAATCAGCAAAATCAGACCCAGAAAAAAGACCAAAGCAGAACCCCAGGAACTCTTTTTTTCCGTCGTCGGCTTGGTCACGGCCTGACTATGACTCTTTACGGATTTTTTGAATTTCTGCAAGACTTCCGGCTTGACGAAAGGCATGGCCGGAGCCAGTTGTTCAGATTTCTGCAGGGCTACTGCGGCTTCTGACCATTTACCCTGACGCGCCAGGATTCTCGCCTCCAGGTATTGCGCCTCCGCAGAATTTGGATGTGTACCAAGCACCTCCTGCATCATGCTTTGTGCCTGATCCAGATGACCACTTTGAATGGCTTGAGTCACCTGTGTGACAGAAGGTTCGGCCCACGCTAATGGTGCCGTGACTATACTGACAAGCAGGATGCTTGTTCCCAAAAATTTTTTATTCATTCGCTCCCCCAATAAAAATGTTGCCAAGTTAATATGGGGTGAAATTCTGCAAGAATCAAGCGTTCTGTAGCATTTTGTAACCTTCTATATTCATGCCACAATTTAGCTTGAATGACTGGACAGGGGTGACCGTAGAGGATGCCCGTCATGGTTCTACAGCTTGAACAGGCCTGAGTTTGACAGAATTGCCAATAATAGCCATTATACTGACCGGTCGGTTCAGACCTCTGAGAGGTAATTTTTAGTGCACAAACCACTACCCAAACCCGTTGCGGCCCTCTTGGCCCTAGGTGTTGCCAGCAGCCTGGCAGCCTGTAGCTTTGAACCCAAGCTACGGGTGCCGCCCGCGCCTTCCGACAAAATGGCTTATACGGCGGGCAAAAGTCCGGTAAAAACCGTTACGCCCGGCGGTATGGCCGGAGCAGCACAGGAAATCCAGTATGGCACCGAACTACATGAACAATGGTGGAAACTGTTCCACTCCAAAGCTCTGGATACCCTCATCAGCGTGGGCCTGAAAAACAGTCCGACCATTGCGGCTGCCCAGGCCCAAATGCGTGAAGCCCAAGCCACAGCGCGTGCCAATGCCAGCATTTTTTATCCGCAGGTAACTGGCACCCTGCAGGCCAATCGCAGCAAAAGCACGGCCGCCACTTTTGGTGGCAGTGGGGGTATCCATTACTCATTGATCAACGGGTCGCTGGGGGTGTCTTATTACCCTGACATTTTTGGTGTTAATCGCCTGGTCTATCGCAACAGCGAAGAGTTGGTGAAATACCAACAGTGGCAGTTGGAAGCCGCGAAACTGACCCTGACCGGCAATATTGTCACCACCGCCATTGATGAAGCGGCTACCGCAGAACAAATCCAGGCTACCAGGGCCATCATCGCCCACGAAAAAAAGCTGCTGGAACTGACCGAAAATCAGTATCGTGCCGGTGCCATCGACTACAGCACGGTCATGACCCAAAAAAGTCAGATGGCCAGTGAAGCCGCCACCCTGCCGCCGCTGGAACAGCAATTGGCCGTCTATCGCCATGAACTCGCCATTCTCGTTGGGGCATTTCCTGCGAATGCCAAACGCCAGAATTTTACACTGACCGATCTGAAACTGCCGGGAAAACTGCCCGTCAGCTTACCGTCGCAGCTCCTCCAGCAAAGACCGGATATCCGCGCCGTAATGGCGCAGATGAAAGCGGCAAATGCGCAGATAGGGGAAGCGCGTGCGCAGTTTTATCCGACCGTCAAACTGACCGCCGCATTCGGCAATGCCGCCAGCAATCCCAACATATTTTTTGACCCCGTCAGCAGCATCTGGAGCCTGGTCGGGTCCATGTCCCAGCCTTTGTTTGAAGGTGGCAAACTGGAAGCTCAGAAAGCCGAGGCACATGCTGCCTATGACGCACTCTACGCCAACTACCGCAGCACCGTGCTCAATGCTTTTGATCAGGTGGCCAACGGGTTGCGGGCGGTGGAGCATGATGCCCAGGCCCTCGCCGCCCAGCGTGAGGCGCTGTCCGCTTCCCGGGAAGCACTCAAACTGGCGCAGGCCAGTTACCGCGCCGGTGCCAGTGATTATCTGACCCTGCTGACGGCTGAAGTCCAGTACAACACCGCCAAAATTGCCGAGATCAAGACACAATCCCTGCGTTATCAGGATAGTGCCGCATTACTCGTGGCTTTGGGGGGTGGCTGGTGGAACAAGCCGGATCAGAAGTCAACGACTACGCCTACCCATTCTTAAACCTTTTTATTGATCGCAGCCATCCTCTGCGGAGACTGAAATATGAAAAAAGCATTTGTGATTGTCATTATTGGCCTGCTGATTGTTTTTGGCGGAATTTTTGGGTTTAAAGCCTTCGTCAACAGCAAAATTGCCGAAGCGATGGCGCACATGCCCAAGCCGGTAGTCACCGTGAGTGCCGCAACAGCAGAAATTGCCCACTGGCACCCGCAACTGCGCGCCGTCGCCTCGCTGGCGGCCGTTCAGGGTGTAGATGTTACGCCCCAGATTGCTGGCAATGTGACCGCCATCCATTTTCGCTCCGGCCAGTATGTACAGGCAGGGACGCCGCTGGTGCAGATTGACAACTCTACGCAATTGGCCCAACTGGCCAGTGATCAGGCGCAACTGCGACTGGCTTCCAGCAATTTGCAGCGTACCAAAGAGTTGATCGCCACCAGGGCCGCCAGCCAGGCCCAGCTGGATTCAGCCCAGGCGACCTATCAGACGGATCAGGCTGCCATCAAGGATATTCAGGCGACGCTGAACAAACTGACCATTAGCGCGCCCTTCAGTGGTTATCTCGGCATCCGCCAGGTGAATGTGGGTCAGTATCTGACTCCCGGCACCAAAATAGTGGACCTGCAGTCCTGGAGCCCGCTCTACGCCAACTTCACGTTGCCGCAAAGCGATCTCCAGAATATTCAGGCCGGGACTCCGGTGCAGATCCAAACCGACGCTCTGCCCGGTCAAACCTTTTCCGGAAAAGTGACGGCTCTGGGTTCTGCCGTCAACAGCACTACCCGGCAGATAGAAGTACAAGCCACCATCGATAATCCCAAAAATCAGCTCCGGCCAGGACTGTTCGGGGAGTTGACGGTGGTGCGCGATACCACTGAAAAAGTCCTGGTCATTCCAGTATCTGCCATTTCCTATAACACCTTTGGCGATTATGTTTACGTCATTCATAAAGAGAAAAAGGATGGCAAAACCCAGGAAACCGCCGTGCAACAGGTCATCAAACCCGGCAAGCAGCGCGACGGCATGGTGGAAATACTCTCTGGATTGAAGCAAGGCGACAGAATCGTTACCGCCGGTCAGGTCAAACTGGTCAATGGCAGCCTTGTTACCATCAGCCACAACGCGTAAGGCTAGCTCATGAAATTTACGGATATTTTTGTTCGTCGCCCGGTACTCGCCACGGCGTTGAGTCTGGTAATTTTCCTGCTGGGTCT
>NZ_JBYCKP010000639.1:0-1449 GCF_057473445.1 Acidithiobacillus sp. TH-A36
AACGACTGCATTCTTCCCTCAGAACCTGTTGAATTGCCAGTATAGCCGTCTGATAACGGCTATACTGCTCTTTCATCTGTAAAAGCACCGGCTTTTCTGAAAGAATCAGATCATCCGCCAAGAGCACCGCAAAGGGATTATCGCCAACCACATCACGAGCCATAAGCACCGCATGACCAAGCCCTAAAGCCCGAGGCTGGCGAATAAATGTCGTAGTCACACCGCGCGGCACAATATTCTGAATTTCCTTCAGTAGAGCTGTTTTACCGCGCTTTTCAAGTTCTGTTTCCAGCTCATAGGCGACATCAAAATGGTCGGCAATGGCACGCTTACCCCGCCCGGTAATGAATACCAGACGGTCACAACCTGCTGCCAATGCCTCTTCTACGGCATATTGAATCAGCGGCTTATCCACCACGGGCATCATTTCCTTAGGAGTTGCCTTTGTTGCAGGAAGAAAACGGGTACCCATGCCTGCCACCGGAAAGACTGCGGTCGAAACAGATTTTTTTGCCACATCCGGAACATGTTTCTGCATGACACACCTCATTTTTGCAGGGTCAAAATTTTAGTTACCAAGCATTAGCAATTCTTATACCATGCAAAGCAAATGGTGTTCTTCACCGTCCCTTCTTCTAAAAAATCATCCATAGACAGATGCCAGGCGTAAAAAATGTGATACATATTTATTCTCAGAAAAATATTTTTGATTAAAACCAAAACAGTAAATAAACCCAAAACTTTAACAAAATTGAAACACGCTATCCCTGTGAAACAGGTTTTGTCTGCTTTTCGTGCGCAAAACAGCAGGCTATAATGATCGCAGAGGGCGTGTCCTGTTGCCCCACAGGCAGCCAGTGGATCCAATCAATACCGGAGAATATGTATGATTACTGAACATCAAGACTTGAAAGCAGAATTTCCTGAACTGGCTGAACACATGGACCAACTCCTGGCAGAACAAGGGCATTTTGCCCGGCGCTATGAAGAGTTCAATGAACTGACCGCCCACATTGAGCACATTGAGCGCAATGATGCGGCTAGCGGTTCACAAAGTCTGGAAGAAATGAAGAAAAAACGCCTGCTCCTGAAAGATGAAATATACCGGATGCTCACATCGGATTAAGCCTGCACATTCCCGAAGAAAGAACACCCATCATCTTCGGGTGTTCTTGGTTGATAAATCCTGGAAGCAGCCGTTGGCCGTTAAGCTTTGCCGCGACTTTGGCCCGCGCCGTTGTTGTTCTTGGTGAAATCCTGCGCCCGTCAGAAGAGCTGTTTGAGCCCAAAGGGCGAGCTCTCTCCTGACAGCAGGATGAGCCGTAGAACAACAGGCAAGGGACGTTGGCGCAAAAAGCTTAACGGCCAACGGCCGTTTCCAGGTTAATGCTGCGTTTTTTCTTCCCACCATTGGGTCAGCAGATCCACATCCACCACAACGCGTGCACC
>NZ_JBYCKP010000640.1:0-23519 GCF_057473445.1 Acidithiobacillus sp. TH-A36
CGGCAAATTTTCTGTCATTACAATAGATGAATTGGCTGGTTGATCTTTCGATTTTTTAGGGTCACTGTCTTTGCTAACCGTTCCATTTTGATCTCTAGTATTTGACTGTGGCTGCGGCAAACTTTTGCCGCTTAAAGGTTGCAGTGAATTTGCCGCGTCCGCCTGCGTGGTTTCAGCAGAGGATTGTGAATGTCCACTCGGGTTCGCACCGGTATCGTGCTGCTGGTGCTCTGGTGACTTTTGCGGCGGCGTTTCCCGTGTTTGTTGCTTTGCCATGACTGCAGCAAATTTTATACTGTCGGGCTTTTCATTACCTGCTGGCGCACCGACCTTGCCCACTGGGTTTGGGGCAAGGCTTGATGAAGACACAGGGTTGACGATGCTTGCCGCTGCCATCCGGATAAATCCTCAGCTTAAAAATATCAGACAGTACCCAAGCAAATTCCACACCAGCTTATTGACAACCGGGGCGACGATTCGCCCATTCATCCAGTTCTTTCTGAATTTTGCGTAATTCCAGCTCATGTTGTTCTATCTCGATACGCCGTGCCAAAGCGGCAAAGCCTTTTTCCTGCACACGGGCAGAAGCCCATTCAGATTGGATTTGTGCCACGCTTTGCTGTTGACGTAGGGCATTTTCCTTCTGAATCTGCAGGACCTGATCCAGTTGATGAATAAAATTGCGGGTATCCAGAGCCTGCACACCGAGGATGCCCGAGGTCTCGGCTGCAATCGCCTGATTTCGATACTGCTGCAGATAATTTTCCAGGAGTTGCAACTTCTGCTGCACTTCACTCAGTAAACTTCGCTGCTTCCCCAGACGAACAGCAATTTCTTTCTGTCTTTTATCAGCGTCCTCCCGCAAAAATAACAAGACGTTCTGGCGGCTCATCATCAATAACTACCCCTCTTCCATATACGTTGCCATGATCTGCGCCAATTGCTCCTGACTGCTCTGCAAAGGCACGGACTGCTGCTGATTCTGGCGGAGAAATCCCAGAATCGCCGGATAAGCACGTACTGCCTGGTCCAGCAATGGATCCATGCCCGGTGTATACGCGCCTACCGCAATCAGATCCTGATGTTCCCGATAACGACCATAGAGACGTTTTAGACGATGCAACTGATTGATCTGATTAGAAGACACAATGTTTGGCATGACCCGGCTGATGGATGCTTCCAGATCAATGGCCGGATAATGGCCCTGTTCCGCCAGACTGCGCGACAAAACCAGATGCCCGTCAAGAACTGCCCGGGCGTTGTCGGCAATAGGGTCTTGTTGATCATCCCCTTCCATCAAAACGGTATAGAAAGCCGTAATACTCCCGCCGCCCACTGGACCGTTGCCCGCCCGTTCCACCAGTGCTGGCAGCCGTGCAAAAACGGAAGGTGGATAACCGCGAACAGCGGGTGGTTCGCCTACTGCCAGCGCGATTTCTCTTTGGGCCATGGCATAGCGGGTCAATGAGTCCATCAGCAATAACACATGCTTTCCCTGACTACGAAAATATTCGGCTATGGCTGTGGCCAGATGCGCCCCACGAATCCGGGTCAAAGCCGGAACATCGGCAGGCGCTGCGACCACTACAGCGCGACGCAATCCCTGCGCGCCAAGAATATCTTCTATAAATTCCTTGACTTCACGACCACGTTCACCAATCAGCCCCACCACAATCACGTCAGCATCGGTGTTTCGCGCCATCATACCCAACAAAACACTTTTGCCGACACCACTCCCGGCAAAAAGCCCCATACGCGCGCCGCGACCAATGGTAAACAAGGCATTGATGGCGCGCACCCCAACATCCAGGGGGCGTTTAACCGGGGCACGCTGCATAGGGTTGATATTGACACCCAACAGAGGCACACGGATGAGTCCTGACACCGGACCAAGGCCATCCAGAAACTGACCCTGCCCATCCACTACACGACCCAGGAGACGTTCGCTGACACTCGCCTGTGCTTCCCCGGACAAGGGTTGTACCCGGGCACCCGGCCTGACTCCGTGCAAATCACCAGCAGCCATCAACTGCAGCTTTTCATTGTGAAAACCGACCACTTCGGCATCAATACCGCGTTGATTACTGGCTTCCACCCGGCAGCGGGTACCGACACTCACATCAAACCCTTCTGCTTCCAGAACCAGCCCCACCATACGCACCAGGCGGCCGCTGGGCAGCAAGGCGGGGAATGTTTCAGGTAATCTTTGCGTATAATGATTCAGGGTATCTCCCCACAATTTTTGACGATCAGCAAAGCGCAACATCATACCGAAAGCTCACCAAATAAGCGTTCAAGGACGGCACGCCAGCGATTTTCCAGACGCAAATCAAGCTGAGTGGCGGCATGATCCAGATCCCGATCCTGCCAACGGCGGTCGGGTCTGGCCGCATTATCATCCAGACCCGCAGAAACCAGGACGCCACCCCGTTCGATTTGGGCATCAGCAAGCAGATCCACTCCCTGGTCGGCAAGTTCGGGCATGAGACGCTGCAGCATATCCATATCATCAGGATGCAAACGGATAACGGGGTTGACACTCCGCAGTGGTACCGCACGCAACGCTTCCTTCAACAAGGGTAACAAAACTTGCGGGCGCAGCCGCAATTCTTGACGAATAACCTGGCGGGCGATTTCCAGAGACAGCGCCAGCAAAGATTGCTCAACACTCGTATCCAGGGCTTGTAAGGGCGAAAAAAGACCGGAAAGAATATCCTGCAAAGAACGTCTTTCAGCTTCTGCGCGGGCCAGCCCCTCTTGATAGCCTTCGGCCCGCCCTTCTTTATAACCCTGCTGGTAACCCTGTTCATGCCCTTTCTGCTCACTTTCCGCATAAATGGCCTGCAGTTGTTCGGCAGTTGGTAAAGCGATGGCGGCAGCAGAAAGGGTTTCGCCCTCTTCTAGGGACGACCCTGTATCACCTTGGGAACCTGGTGAAAAATTTTTGACCTCCGGCAATTGCCAGCGCTGTACCTGAGCACTGCTGTCTCCGGAGATGATCTCCGCACGCTTGTTCACAAGGACTGCCCAATCACAACATGGCCTCGCTACTGCCACCACCCAGACTGAGCTGACCAGCGGCATCCAGTCGTGTAGCTATCTGCAAAATCGCCTTCTGACTGCTTTCCACCTCACTGACCCGCACCGGACCTTTTGCCTCCAGATCATCGCGCATCATTTCTGCCGCACGTTTGGACATGTTGGCAAAGAATTTTTCGCGCAAGGCGGCATTGGCACCCTTCAGTGCTGTCACAAAACCGTCCGAGGGTATTTCACGCAGTAACACCTGCATGCTGCGGTCATCCAGCTTGATCAGGTCGTCAAAGACAAACATTTTCTCCTGGACCTTGTCAGCCAACTCATCGTCGGTCTCACGCATGTTGTCGAGAATACTGGATGAAAGACTGGTTTCCAGCCGGTTCAGAACGTCAGCTGCCGCTTTTGGTCCACCCAGGCTGGCTACCTGCAGACTTTGCGCTTCACCGGAAATTTGTTCCTCCAGAATTTCATTCAACTCGCGAATGGCAGCAGGCTGCACGGTTTCCAGGCTGGCCAGACGCATCATGGCTTCACTGACCAGGCGATCAGGAAGATGATGAATGACCTCTCCCGTCTGCTCCGGCTCCATATAGGCAAAAATCATGGCAACCACCTGGGGATGCTCCAGTTTGATCAAGTCGGCTATGGAACGGGCATCCATCCATTTCAGATTTTCCAGACCACTGGCATCACCACCATGAAGAATCCGATCAATCAGACTACCCGCTTTATCCGCACCCAGAGCCTTGGTCAACATGGCCCGTATATACTGGTCACTACCCACGCCCAATGAAGTCTGGCGCTCCAGTCGGGAGCGAAAATCCGAAAGAACTAGCTGTACCTGGTCCGTGGAAATGTGCGACATCCGGGCCATTGCCGCACCGAGCTTCTGCACTTCTCGCGGTCCCAGATGGCGCATGACTTCAGCAGCTTCATCCTCACCGAGACTCAACAAAAGAATGGCACTACGATCCATGCCACTGAGATCTTCACTCGTGCTCATTAGACAACCATTCTTTGACAACCTGCGCTGCTCTGGCAGGGTCTTGCATGACCAGCTGCCGGGAGACATACAAATCGGTTTCCAGGGGATTACCGGGAATGTTGACCTGCTCGCGAATGACTTCAGCATTAGCCATTGCTGCTGCTGATTCTGGAGAGGCAGCCCGCGCCTCGTTCACGGATTTGTCTCCAGGTTCCATATCCGCACTCTCCATGCTTGGTTCCTGGCGCGCACGGCGTTTTAAAAGCGGGCGGACAACACCAAAATAGAGGAGTAATGCCACAAAAAGAATGACCAGATAACGCAGCCCGCTGTTCAGGAGATTCAGGAACCAGGACTGCTGCCACCAGGGCAATGCGCTTGCCGCTGACTGGGTAGTGAAAGGCATATTGACGACCTTGACCGTATCGCCCCGCCTGGCATTATAACCAATGGCATCTTCCACCAGCTGCTGGATTTGCGCCAATTGCGCCGCCGATAAAGGTTTTGCCTTGACGACACCCAGAGAACTTTCGGAAGCCTGATCATCGACGAGCACTGCCACAGACAGGCGTTTAACGGTTCCCACCGGCAGAACCGTGTGCACAACAGTCTTGTCCACATCGTAGTTGGTGGTCGAATCCGTACTGCTTTCGGTAGGCGCCAGCATTTTCAGCGTAGGGGCCAGAGCAATAAGCGCCCCGGGTGACAAATTGGAAGCCACCGGCGCAACCAGGGGAGCTACCGCCACTCCGGGAGGCGTGTTGGAGAGCGCTCCAGGAACTCCGTAAGGCCCGGAACCACCGGTTCCAGAAGTATTGTGGGTCTGCTGGCTGAGAATCTGACCTTTACCATAACTCACCGAACTGCTTTCACTTTTGGCGAAATCAATATCCGCCGATACGGCTACGCGCACGCCTTTGGCACCGACAATAGGGGTCAGAATAGCCTGAATACGTTTTTCGTATTGCTGGTCCACGCTACGCTGGTAAGCCAGCTGGGAAGGCTGTAATCCGTTATCCGCATTGCCACGGGTGCTCAGCATATTGCCGTGCTGATCCACTACCGTAACATTTTTATCCAAGAGCCCCGGCACGCTGGCAGCAACCAGATGAACAATGCCGGCCACCTGAGCCCCGCTGAGTTCGCGACCGGGATACAGGTTCAGCATCACCGAAGCCGTGGGTTTTTCCTGCTCGCTCAGGAATACCGAGGGCTTGGGCATGGCCAGATGTACTTTGGCACCTTCCACAGAACTGAGGGAGGCAATAGTTCTTTCCAGAGAACCTTCCAAAGCACGCTGGTAATTCACGTGCTCCACAAAATCACTGGTACCCATGGGTTCATGGTCCAGAATGGCGAAACCCACACCGGCACCTTTGGGTAAACCGTCTGCGGCCAATTTCATGCGGGTCGCATAAACCTGATTGGCGGGTACAGAAATCACTGCACCACCATCGCCAATTTTGTAGGGCACATTCAGCTTCTGTAACTCGGCAATCACCTGCCCACCATCACGATCCGAAAGATTGGTGTACAGCACCTTGTACGAAGTGCTTCCATTCATGAAAATTACGGCAATCAGAACGGCAAGCACAGCAGCCAAAGCTACCAACACGCCCAGACGGCGATTCGGCGGCAGCTCCTGCCAGCGTCGCTGCACCTGTGCGGCTCCGCCCGCCAGGTTGAGATTCGTAGCGGTTTCAGTCGCCATCAGCAGAATCTACACAAGTGCTAGAAACGCATGGAATCATGCCTGTATATTCATGATGTCCTGATACGCAGAAACCAGCTTGTTGCGCACCTGAAGCATGGTCTGAAAGGAAAGATCCGCTTTTTGCGAAGCAACCATCACCTGACTGAGACTGACCGATTTGTCGCCATTGGAAAAATCCGACTGCAGTGCATTCGCCTGACTTTGTTGATGATTGACCGACCCAACCATGCTTTTCAGGGTGTTGGCAAAGTCATCCGGACCGGCAGTGGATTTATCCGGCACTTTGACACCCTGTGCCTGATCGGCCAGAGCGCGCAACTGCGTCATCAAGGAATCCAGGGAATCTACACTACTCATGGTCGCACCTTTCGTTCACTCTTCCTGAAAACTACAAGCAATATCCGAGCCAGTTTTATCCCAACTCATAACCAGCTTCCCGAAAGCGCTGGATTTTGTGACGCAAGGTCCTGGGACTAATGCCTAAACGCTCTGCAGCCAGAGCCCTTGAACCGCGACTTTGGCCCAAGGCCAAGGCAATGGCTTCACGTTCATGATGCGCACGCAGATCATCCAGGGCCACAACGGGGCCTGCTGTTTCCTCCACAAATGCATTACCCGCTTCAGGCAAAGGTATGCTTGCAGACGATCCCTGCAAACCCAGATCATATACCTGAATGTCACTTTCTACCGAGAGAATGAGCGCACGTTGCAGGGCATTTTCCAGTTCGCGCACGTTGCCGGGCCATTCATAAAAGTAGAGCTGCTGTTTTGCTGCCATACTGAGCCCTTTTACGGGAAGCCCCATCTGCTGACAGTGCCGTTTTAACAAATGCTCGGAAAGCGGGAGAATATCCGCCTGGCGTTCGCGCAATGGTGGAATCTGTATAGGAAAAACCTGTAGACGATAATACAGGTCTTCCCTCAGAACGCCTTCCGCTACGGCCTGGCGCAAATCCCGATTACTGGTGGCAATCAGACGAATATTGAGGGGAATGGTCTGCTTGCCGCCGACCCGCTCCAGCTCACGCTCCTGCAGCACCCGCAGTAACTTGGCCTGCAATTGAACAGGCATTTCTGTCACTTCATCAAGCAGTAACGTACCGCCTTGGGCCTGCTCGAACTTCCCTGCGCTACTCTGCGCCGCACCCGTAAATGCCCCCTTTTCATGCCCAAACAAAGTGGCTTCGAGAAGGCTTTCCGGAATGGCTGCACAATTGACAGCAACAAATGGCCCCGCCTGACGACGGCTTTGCTGGTGGATATAACGTGCCAACACTTCTTTTCCAACACCGCTTTCGCCCATCAGCAGCACAGTGGCGTCCGTGGAAGCCACCTTTTTCGCCATTTCCAGCGTTGCCAACATGGCCGGAGACTGCGCCACAGGTCCTTGGCTATCGGCTGGCAAATGTGGAAGCGCAAATTTACGCAGCTTTTCCAGCAGAACATCTACCGTAAAGGGTTTCACCACATAATCTACCGCACCATTTTGCAAAGCCTGCACCGCCTCGGAAATCGTACCCCAGGCGGTCATCATCAATACTGGCGGTGCATCATGTTGTACGCTCAAGGTTTTCAAAAGGGTATAACCATCCATAGGACGCATCTGCACATCACTGACCACCAGATCAAAAGACGTCGCCGCCAGCAGGCGTAATGCAGCCGTGCCATCTTCGGCCCATTGCACCCGATAGCCTTGATCATCCAGCGCCTCCTGCAAGGCTTCAGCCAGATATTCATCATCTTCAACCAGTAAAATACGGGCCTGGTACTGCTCCATGCTTCCTACTCCTGACTCATTGAACCGCTGGGCAATGGCTGAGCAACCTGCCATAACGGCAGAAGCAGCACCAAGCAGGTACCGGGGGATACCTTTTCCAGCTCTATACTTCCCCCCATGGCCACCACAAAATTACGGGTAATGGCCAAACCCAATCCGGTACCATCCCGGCGTGTGGTATAAAATGGGATGAAAATCCTTTCCTGATCCGTTTCAGCAATACCCGGGCCAAAATCCCGAATGCTCAGGCGCAAAGTACCCCGATTGACTTCTTCAAGCCTGATGCTGACTGACTGTCCAGCGTTGCTGAAAAGCAGCGCATTATGCAGGACATTGGCCAATACGCTGACCCAGGCAGCCAGGGTTCCCGTCAAAAACCAGTCATCCCGTGCAACCCCAATCTCCAGAGTGACATTTTTTTGACGAAAATGTGGATCCCATTCCCGCTGCAAGGTATGGAGAATTTCGATCAATGCCACAGAGCCACTTTCCTGCTCCGCACCGCGCAAAAAACGCAGCATGGCATCAATGGTCGCATCCAGATGTTGCAATCTCTCCAGCGCGCGCTGCTGTTGCCGCGCAAAATGTTCGGAACCACGTTCAAATTGCAGGTGTGAAACAGAGAGCAGCGCCGTGGCCAAAGGTGTGCGCAATTGATGCGCCAGTCCTGCCATCGTTTCTCCCATCGCAGCCAGACGTTCCCGTCGTTGGGCAGCCTCCTCACGGGCGCGCGCCGCTGTCACATCCTGCAATAAAACCACCTGCCCACCCCCGCCCGGCAACGCATTGACAGCAAGTGTCACCTGTACAGGCTGATCCCTGCCAGGACCACGCAGCAGCAACCATTCATTCCCGGAACCTGACATGGGTCTGGGTTGCAAGGCCTGCCAGTCCGAACCTCGCAAATCCGCTCCCAGCAAACGAATTGCTTCCGGATTCATTTCCACAATCAGCGCCGCATGATCCACCACCAATACCGCACCCGGGAGCATTTCCAGAAGCAAAGCAAGGCGTTCACGCATTTGTTCCTTGGCTTGCAGTTCGGCACGAAGACGCACGTTCGCCTCGGCCAGCTCGGCAGAAAGACGTTGCACTTCCTGCTGCAGGGTACCGTAGGCTTCCGTCAGTTCTTGTGAGGTTTTGTTGAAGAGTTTGAAAGCTTCGATAAGGCTCGAAGCATCAGACAAGGGCGGAGAGCCAGCATCAGACATTAATGATCCATATCCCTGATCGTGCTCAGTCCGTATTTTTTCAGTTTTTCGACCATGGTCGTCCGCCGCAGCCCCAAACGTTCCGCAGCACGGGCAACCACCTGATCGCACATGGCCAACGCTTGCAGCAGGAATTCCTTTTCGATTTCTTCCAGATGCAATTTGAGATCAAAGGGCGGCTCCGGCAAGCTCACCGAAGGCTCTGCCCACACGGCAGCAAGACTTTGCCGTTCATCCTGCAACTCCAAATTTTCCACACTGCGCATGCGGGCGGGCAGGTCTGCACAGGAAAGCTTTTCGCCGCCATGCAAAATCGCCAGTCGCTCTGCCAGATTGCGCAGCTCCCGGACATTCCCGGGCCAGTGGTAGGCATTCAAGGCCCGCAGGGAATCATCATCAAGGATGACAGACAGATGACCTTCAGCGGTCAATTTGTCCATGAAATAGGCGAAGAGCAAATGAATATCACCCGGGCGATCGCGCAGGGGCGGCACGTGTACCGGAAAAACATTCAGACGATAATACAGGTCTTCTCTGAAGCTGCCTTCCTGAATCCGCGCCTCCAGATTACGATGCGTAGCGGCCAGTATCCGCACATTGCTCACCAACACCCGCGCACCGCCCACCCGTTCAAATTGTTTTTCCTGAAGCACACGCAGCAGTTTCACCTGCATTTGCGGACTCATTTCGGCAATTTCATCCAGAAAAAGAGTTCCACCCTCGGCCAGCTCAAAACGGCCTTTACGCGCGGCCAAAGCACCCGTAAAAGCTCCTTTTTCATGACCAAAGAGCTCACTTTCCATGAGTTCTTCGGGAATGGCCCCGCAGTTTACTGCCACAAAAGGCCCCTGACTACGCAGGGATTGTTGATGCAGACAGCGGGCGATGACTTCCTTGCCAGTACCCGATTCACCCAGAATCAAGACGGTACTGTCTGTTTTTGCCACCTTGGCCAGCATCGCTGTCATGCGCTGAATAGACACACTGTTCCCAACCAGTCCGCAGCTTTCGCGCGACAGGCTGCGCCTCTCCAGAGTCGATCCGCTTTCCGTGCTTACTTCAGTGTACATAACAAACGCCTGTCATTCTGCGGAAAAATGATGATGATCCTTTTGCCGCGCTATGGAACGCCGATGATGACGGAATATTAGTCGATCTAATGATTCTTGCACGCGTGCGTCTAGCTGAAAGTGCAAATGATAACGGAATAGCGTTTCTGCGCTTGCCTCTGGCTGAGTCACTGACATCTGGAGGGTGCCCGGAAGAAACAGCGGCATGGCAATCCTGGGGCGCAAAAAAAGGGCCACACAAACCGGGCCATTCTCATGGGGAAACCCTGCCGGAGATGCTGTCTCCCAATACAAATCCTCTGCGCCCAGCGCGCAGGAATAACATGGTGGCAAAGGTTCCAGCCCTTGTATGCCCTTACCCACCAGGAGCAGCAGCAAATCGATTTTGGTTTCCAGGCTGCTGATGGCTTCCCGGCTATCATCTTCCACGAGCAAGTGATCATCCATCACCAGCAACGCTTTAAGAAGCGCCATGTTATCCAGCATCAGACGACCGCGTCGCGCAGTGTCTACTTCACCCTTCTCCAGACGCAGGGGAAGCACATCTTCCAGTACGACGGCATGCTGCTCCAGCATCAGTCACTCCCTAACATGCGGAAAGTTATGCCTCAGGAATGACTCAGCAGCCCCCTCCATGCATCGCGCAAATCTATCAGCACCGGCTGGCAGGCATCCAGCGCCTGCAAATCATCAAAAATATTGGCTTGTGCCAACTGATTTAACAGGAAACGATAAAGACTGTCGAGATTTTTGGCAATTTCACCGCCCTCCTGAAAATTCACGCTGGCTAAAAGATGCGCGGTCAACTGGTAGGCCTTGTCCATGGAAACGGCCTTGGCACTAATGTCCATAGCTTGAATCGCCAAACGAGCGCGCCGTATATATTCCAGTACACCTTCCAGACCTAACAAAACCAGCCGATCACTGGAAACCCCCTGATTGCCAACCTGCTTATAAGCCTGCATGGCCGCTGCTGTTGCTACACTCATGGCCTAAAACCTCCCTTAACTACTGGAGCTCGAACTGGAACTGGACGAGCTGGAACTGTTGGAAGAATAAAATGCATTCAGATACTGACCGGTAGACTGCAGAGAAGACAGTTGTGACTGCATGGCAGCAAACTGCTGGGTGAGCAAAGCGGTCTGATTGGAGGCTGACTGCTGCAGCGTCGTAATTTGCGCACCCAAGCCATTAATGGAAGAGGTAATGCCATTCTGTGCGGCGCTCACAAAACCACTTTGGGCATTCAGCGCCGAACTCAAAAGCGCAGTCATCTGTTGATACAACCCCTGACTGAGGGTTACCGAACCAAGATTGCCGGTGCTGTTTCCGGTAATGCTGACCTGTAAACCCGAAGCATTCCCCGGTCCGGTCACCGTCAGGGTCTGACCGGAACCGCTGGTACTTTGACCATTAATCGTCCCCGCCACATCGGTTCCGGTAGCCGTCAGCAGGCTGGTACCGATGCCTGTGCCGCCGGAACCTGCCGCCACATTAGATTGCACGGTAAAAGACTGGGCGCTTCCGTAAGCATTGGACTGCAATTCCAGATAACCATTATTGGCGCTGGCGGTAATGCCCGTCATTCCCGACTGCTGCAAGGTATCATTGATGGTATTGACGATATCATTGAGGGTGCTGCCCGAACTCAATGAAACCACCACCGAACTGGCCCCCGATCCAAAAGTCAGACTTTCGCTCTGAAGAATGCCACCGGAAGGAATGGCGGCACTCCCCGATGTGCTGGCCTGGGTCGCAGCCTGGCTCACATTAATGGCATAAGTCCCTGCCTGCGTTGCGCTGGTCGCCGTCAGATACTGGACATTGGCATTGCTGGTACTACCCGCCTGACCAAACAGGCCCGCTACCGTATTGAAATCAGCAGAGAGAGCCGTACTCAAAGTGCCGGTATTCAGGCTGATCGTGCCACTGCTGGTGAGTCCCAAACCCACACTGCCAAGGGAGTTATACGAACTACCCGAAGAGATCCCGATACCCTGTCCGGAAATCATATCCAGCAACTGGGTACGCAAACCCTGCACCGAAGCATCACCCAACAAGGGGCCGCCAGAACCAGCCTGAGCATTATAGGCGGTCAACTGGTTGATGGTACCCATGGTCTTATTGAAAGCGCTCACAAAGCTCTGCACGCCCGACACAAAACCACTATTACTGCTGGAAACCTGCAGGGTTGCACTACCGCTGGCCTGCAGCAAATTGAGCGTCACCCCGGGAATGGCACCAGAAATCGTATTGGTCGCACTGGTAACCGGCAAACCGTTAATGCTGACGCCAGCATTTTGAGCCTGTTGGCTCAAGGTCATGGAACCTGATGCACCACTGCTGTAGCTGAGCGAAGATAAGCTGCCGGTTGCACCACTGGTACCCACCGAGAAAGCACTATTTACCCCCGTACCCTTTCCGGTCAAAGTCAGGCGATAGCCCGTACCATCATAGACGACGGCGGCATTCACCCCGGTGTCGGCCTGATTAATGGCACTGGCAATACCATCCAGACTGTCATTGGAGGCGTTGATAGCCACATTCTGGACAGCCCCACTACCCACCTGAAGTTGCAGGGTACCGGTACCCACTGAATTATTGGTGGCGCTGGTAAAATTGCTGGAATAAATACTCTGGGACTGTGCAAGGACCATATTACTCAGACTGTAACTTCCCTGCGGCGCATTGGCTGAAGCCGAAGCCGAAGCTGCATTGTCATTGGAAAGAGTCACGCTGCGATTATTGGTATTTCCCAGATTCTGCAAACTGCTCATGGCCGACTGCAAACCAGAAAGACTGCTTTGCAGGGTACCCCAGGCACTTAAAGTAGTTTGGTAAGATTGTTGCTGATTTTGCAGGATAGTAATAGGTGCCTGATAAGCCGCACTTAAATTCGTAATAAGTGACTGGACATCAATGCCACTGACCAAACCAGATAGTGAAGCGGTCATAATCTTTACTCCTGCACAATAAATTTCAAAAAATTCAGGCCTTAGTATTCATCAGGCTACCGGGTTGCAATGCGTCAACGGTTTCAGCACTTTTCACAACCTGTTCAGCCGGGACGTAATATTCAAAAAACGTTTGTTTGGTAACTTTATCACTCAGTTTCACCAGAACCTGTCCGGGATGGGTTCCGTCCGGGTCCAGACCAGCCTGTAAGGTAACAGAAGCACTTGCCGGTAAATTATTTTGTAATTTCTGAATAGCCTGTTGCACCTTTTCAGGTTGCAATGTTTTGTTTTTGGGTGTTGTTGAAGTTATGTCCAAAGTATTTTGCTGTGCTGTTGGCGGTCGTGCCGGCGGAACATTCGCCTCTAACCCCTGCCGGGTATCTGCCACTGCGGCTCCCTGACCAGTTAGCGAACTGTTTGCAATAGAGAGCTTATCCATGTCCATTCTCCACTGATAAAACTCTCCCACCCTGCAGAAGTGGGAGAGAAACTGATTAAAGCATCATGACCTTAGGGCAGAAGCTTTAGGTAGCTCTGCTGCAAAGAGTTTTCCTGCGCCAGGGTAGAAATACCTGCCTGCTGCAGAATCTGATACTTGGTCAACTGCGAAGTCGCCTGCGCGATATTCGCATCCTGAACCACCGACTGCGCAGACTGCAGGTTGGTAGCCGTAGTCTGATCATTGGAGACCGAAGCCTGAATCCGGTTCTGGATGGCACCCAGACTACCGTTTTGCTGGTTCAGATAGTTGATGGCCTGATCGACAATACCAATAGCCTGCTGGGCACCGGCGGCGGTGGTGACGTTGATGTTTGATACCGCAGATCCACTCAAGCTGGTTGCCTGTGTACTAAAGCCTATGCTACCACCGTTGCCAATAGCGTAAGAGCTGGCGGAATTAAATTGCACCGCACCCTGAATCAAGGCATTTGCAGAACCGCTGGTGATGGCTGTCCCAACTAATGAAGCACCCGTTCCACTGACCGCCTGTAACGAACCCGTTGATCCTGAAGCCAGTCCAGCACCACTCAGCGCCCCTCCACTGGTTACTCCTGCCGAAATGTTGATGTTGTTACCGTTCGCATTGGTCAGCACTAATTCCGTTGTGCCATTGACAGTCTGCGTACCTGCCGATACACCAGTAACAGCCGCCTGATTATTGATGGCCGTGACCAGCGAACTAATATTAGCCTGACCATTGGAACCCTGAGTGACATCTGCAGAAATATTAACTGCATTGGTTGGGGCACCACTACTACCATTACTGAGAGTAAAGGTGTATGTACCTGCTGTAGCCGTAAATGCAACACTGGTATAAGCCTGAGCAGAAACACCAGTCTGTGCAGAAACACCGTTCACCGCAGCGGCAAGATTGGCGGCAGACTCAGTCGAGGAATTTACACTCACTGAGGCGTTACCGACACTACCCTGAATGTTCAATGCCGAACCGGAAAGGAAGTTTCCCGCACCGCTACTGGTACTGATTGTGAATGATCCACCAGCAGCATAACCACCCATCTGAAAAGATCCGCTGCTTGTGTATGCACCCCCTGATACAGTCGTAGAATAGTTACCCATTGAAGAGGTAGTTGTATCTCCAACCGCCACATTAATAATCTGGTTGGAGTTGGCACCTACCTGGAAGGCAGCACCCGCAAAAGTACCATCCAGCAGGTTTTGGCCATTGAACTGGGTCTGGGTGGCAATGGTCTGCACCTGCGCCAACAATTGGCTGACCACGCCCTGCAGAGCCTGCCGGTCTGAAGTGGTGTTGGAAGCGTTAGCTGCCTGGACAGCCGTGGTGCGAATCTGCTGCAACAGGCTGGTCTGGTTCTGAATGGCACCTGTAGCGGTCTGAACCAGAGAAACGCCCTGGTTACCGTTGGAAACCGCCTGATTCAACCCGTTTATCTGGGTCTGAAAACGCTGGGCAATCGCGTAACCCGCAGGGTTATCCGCCGGGCCATTGATACTCTTGCCCGTGGACAACTGCTGAAGGTATGTATTGAGACTTCCTTGCGTACCATTTAATGCATTCAGCGTACTCAATGCTGAGGTATTGGTATTGATAATTCCTGAAATTGCCATGATCGTGCTCCTTTCTTAGGGTTGAAATGGCATCCTTGCCAAGCTGTACTTACTTCGTACATTCCCTATAACGACACTCCAGCGAAAAAACTTGAATCGACTCAGTTAGTGGGGAAGCGATGATGTTTATCGCTTTGAACATCTCAGCCTGATGGCAGAAGCTTGAGATAGGCCTGCTGAAGCGCGTTTTCCTGAGCCAGGGTCGAGATGCCTGCCTGTTGTAAAATCTGGTATTTGGTCAACTGTGAGGTTGCCTGGGCAATACTGGCATCCTGGACAGTCGATTGGGCCGACTGCATATTGGTGGCCGAGCTCTGGTCATTGACTACTGAAACCTGAATCCGGGTTTGGGTGGCACCCAGCTCACTGGCTTGCTGGTTCAAATAGTTCAAGGCCTGATCCACAATGGTAATGGTCCGTTGCGCCCCCTCTTGGGTGCTCACATCAATATCGGCCAGAGCCGAACCACTCTGCAGTCTGCTGACCTGGCTGCTGAATCCGATCATATCGCCATTATTGATCCGATAGGCGCTGGCCGAAGCAAATTGCACCGCCCCCTGGATCAACGCGGCATGAGATCCACTGTTGATGGGGTAACCGATAAGGGCCTGAGTGCTGCCACTGACGGCTTGCAAACTGCCGGTGGAACCTGCGGCAAGGGCCGTGGATGCCAACTGACCATTGGCTAACCCAGCTGAAATATTGATATTGTCGCCATTGGCATTGGTGAGAATCAGCTCGGGTTTACCATTGATTACCCGGCTACTGGCAGCGATTCCGGTTACCGCCGTCTGCTGGTTGATGGCCGTCAACAAGGCATTCAAATTAGGCTGGCCGTTGGTGGCATTGTTCACGCTGGCGGAGATGTTCACGGCATTCCTTGGTAAACCACTACTCCCATTACTGAGGGTAAAGTTGTAGCTTCCCGTGGTCACCAGGAAGGAGGCGCTGGTATAGGCATTGGCCGTGACTCCTGTCTGCTGGGATACGGCATTGACGGCCGCAGCAATGCTTGCTGCCGATTCAGTTTCGGTGTTGACATCCACTTGCGCGTTACCGAATGGGCCTTGGATGCTGAGCCCGCTACTCCCCGTTCCGGAACTGAAGGAGCCGTAATAGGTATTCGGGGGGATAATCGCTTCATCAGTCGTCGTCCCACTACTCAATGGAATTCCTTGAGAACTGATAGTACCGTTTCTGATATAAACTTCCCGAAAAATTCCTGTAGAACCCGACGCAACAGCCTGACCACTGCCCGGGATGATACCGCTGGTTCCACTGGTTGCACTAAAATAAATCCCCTGATCATTAGCAGGATAGGTCAATCTCAGCACAGGAATACCATTGACCATTTGCGTTGTTCCAGAAATCTGAATGCCCGCACTACTGATTTGCGTGGCCAAGGTTTGCAGTTCAGCCATATCCGGCGGATTCCTCAAATTGACCTGAATTTGCTGAGGACTGGAGTTAAGCTGTTCGCCACCTCCGTTAATACGACCCACCCCACGGGATATATAGAAATCATAAGAACCACCGCTAAAAGTAAAGTAAGCACTGGTCTGGGCAGGAGTGATGGTAAAGGCGCCTCCAGGTGCAAAACCGCCGCTCACAAAGGAGCCATTACATCCGTAGCTATCGCTGTATGGGGAAACTGCGGGTATATGATCGCCCATGGCTGAAGTCTGCGCATTTCCCACCGCCGCATTGATTATCTGGTTGGAGTTGGCACCCACCTGAAAGGCAGCACCCGCAAAAGTGCCATCCAGCAAGTTCTGACCGTTGAACTGGGTCTGGGTCGCAATGGTCTGCACCTGGGCCAGCAACTGACTGACCACGCCCTGCAGAGCCTGGCGATCTGAAGTGGTATTGGAAGCATTGGCAGCCTGCACTGCCGTGGTCCGAATCTGCTGCAATAAATTGATCTGATTCTGGACGGCTCCAGTGGCGGTCTGTATCAGGGAAACGCCTTGGTTGCCGTTGGCAACCGCCTGGTTCAACCCATTGATTTTGGACTGAAAACGCTGGGCGATGGCGTAGTCTGCCGGATTGTCAGCCGGGCTATTGATACGCTTACCCGTAGATAGCTGTTGCAAATAAGTATCAAGGCCACCCTGGGTGCCATTGAGTGCGTCCAGCGTGTTCAAAGTCGAAGTATTTGTATTGATCACACCTGATATAGCCATTGCCTGTCCGTCTGTTTGCAGCACCAACACTCAAGACCGGAAGCAAAATCAGTACCATATTTATTTAATACCGGAATATCAGCAGGATAAAGCTGATCAAGGCATATTTGATGGTAGTTGCGCCAAGATATGACATAAAGCCGACTCAAAAGTGGCAATATGTTGCCGCTCTTCTTTCCGGGCAAACCGGCCATTTCCAGAGCTTGAGGATCCAGCCCCTACAAGCTACATTCATCGCCAATGGCCCCCTTCATCACCGAGGTAACCCATGAGCGCCTGTACCGAGCATCGAAGCCTGAGCGAAACAGAGTACCTTGATGCCGAAGCACTGGCTGATGTTAAAAGCGAGTATCTGGCTGGCGAAGTGTTTGCCATGGCCGGTGCCAGCGAGCGACACAACCGTATTGCGGGTAATATTTTTTTTCATCTGCGCGCAGTCAGCCGTGGTCGCCCATGCCGTGCCTTCATGGCGGACATTAAGCTGCGCATCTCCACCCATCAGGCCTATTATTATCCTGATGCCATGCTGGTCTGTGATCCAGAAGACAATCATCCCTTGTACAAAAGCGCGCCCTGCTTTCTGGCCGAGGTCTTATCTCCGGCTACCGCCGCCATCGACCAGCGGGAAAAATGGCTCGCCTACCGGGATATCCACGCTTTACGGTACTATCTTCTGGTAGATTCGGAGCGGGTTTACGCCCGCCTGTTCAGTCGCGAAGGGAGCACTTGGGGCGAGCAGATTCTCGACCCCGGCGATATCCTCCAGTTGGACTGTGGAGGGTTATCCATCAGCCTATCTCTGGATGATCTTTATGAAGACAGCGGGCTTTGAGCCTCAGGGCAGCCAGGCCGCCAGCCAGTCGTCCAGATGCTCCTCCAGTAGCCAGTGGGCGCGCACATGTTCCCGCAAGCGGTCGCCCGCCGCTACCAGCGCCTGCCGATCGGCAATCTGCTCACGGATGGCCCGTACCCAGTCGCGATAGCGATTGGCGACCCGGGTGACGGGAAAATCTCCCTGATAGGGGAAAATGTCTGAACAAATCACCGGATAGCCGAGGATTCCGTATTCCAGAATCCGCAGGTGGCTTTTGGCTTCATTGAACGGATTGTTTTCCAGGGGCGCCAGAGCCAGATCCAGGTCCAGACTGGCCAATTTGCTGGGATACTGGGGTAAGGGCACGCCGGTATGGAACTCGCGGACGTACGGTCGCAGGGCATCGGGGCAGAGGCCGAAAAACACCCAGTCCACCTCGTCGGCCAGATCGCGCACCACATCAGCGATCATCTCCAGATCACCCGTGTGCCCTACACCGCCGGCCCAACCGACCCTGGGCTTGGCCTCAGCGCGTCGGCGGGGCTGCAAGGATCCCCAAATGGCGTCTTCAATACAATTGGGTTGAACGCGCACCTCATCGGCGAATCCTTTATAGGCTTTGGCGAGGGGCTCAGTCGCGACCACCAGACGGTTACACAAACCCGCTGCCTTGCGGAAACGCTTGGCGATGTCTTTGTGTATTTGGACCTTGTGCAGGCTTTTTACCGGTAGATTAGTGATAAGATCATCAATTTCGAACACCCGGAAGGTTTTCAGCAGCTTTTTGTGCCTTTCCAGGGCTTCGATTTGCGGCCATTCCATCTGCCGCTGCAACACAATACTTTCCGGAGAAAAACGTTCCATTTCTGCCGGTTCAAAAATTCGCATGGTTTCCCAGCCCTGTGCTCTCCCCGCCTTTTGCAGGGCGCGCATAGGGGAGATGATCCGGTACTCTCCACAACCCTCCCGGTCCGCCGGATGCACCAGAATGCGCGGACGCGGACACCATTCCGGATCCCAGGTCAGGGCGGCCTGATCTTCAAGCAAGAAATCCGTACTCGCCAGACTCAAATGGCGATTATAGGCGGGATCAAAAGCTAATTGTGGCAGCCATTTCTGATAAAAAGCCATTTTTTCGCCGGCAAAACGTTTTTCTTTTTCGGGACTGGGTTTTTTCTCGACTTCACCACGCTGACTGGCGGAACCTTCATGGAGGAGCATCGCCCAAGGGGTGAACACAATTTTATGACCGGCCTCGCGTGCTTTCAGGCAGAGATCAATGTCGTTGTAGGAAACCTGAAACTGTTTTTCATCCAGCCCACCCAGCTCTTGATATAAGGATTTTTCAATCAGCAGACAGGCTCCCGTCACCGCCGATAAATTCTGGGTCAGCATGGCCCGGCCAAAATAGCCCCGATATTCGGGTGGCTGACCAATGAAGGGATGTTCTGCCGGCCCGCGCATTCCCAGAATCACGCCGGCATGCTGAATTTTGCCATCGGGAAAAAGCAGTTTTGCGCCCACAACACCCACCTCCGGACGCAAAATCTGACTGACCATTTCATCCAGCCAGTCGTCATGCAGCGCAGCCGTGTCGTTATTGAGCAAAAGGATATAACCGCCCCGCGCCTGTTCCACTGCCCGGTTATTCATGGCTGAAAAATTGAATGGACCGGGATGCCTTAGTACGCGCAAACGGCCACCCAATTGCTCTTCCTGCGCCGCAAGCATTTCCAGATAAGTGCGCGCCTCGGCATCATCGCTGTCATTATCGACAATGAGAATTTCATATTGCGCATACCTGGTTTTCTCGATCAGCGATTCCACGCAGCGCTGCAAATAGCCGAGTTGATTGCGGGTGGGAATAATGATGGAAACCAGAGGCGTGCCAGTCAGGGGATAACGCACCCGAGTGGCGGGCGGGAAAGGTCCGGGCAATACTTCCGCCGCAATATTGAGGCGCTGTAAATGCCGCTGCAAAGCAGCCTGACTGACCTGGAGGATTTCCTCAACGGACTTGTTGCAGTGCCCGCCACCCTGCAAGCGATGGTAAAGCACTTCTGGAATATGACCGATACCGGCGTCGCCGATTTTTTCCCAGGCACGCAGGACGAAATCGTAATCTTCCGCGCCATCGGCTTGCGGATCAAAACCGCCAAGCGCTTCAAAAAGTTCTTTTTTGATGACCAGCAAACCACCTATGTAGGGGAGGCTTCGCAGATAGTCGAGGTTGAAATCGGGCTTGCAGTGGGGATTGACGTGCTGACCATCGGCCGTGAGGGAATCTTCGTCGGTGTAGATGAGTTGCCATTCGGGATGATCCCGTATGACATTGGCTACCCTGAACAAAGCATCCGGGGCCAGTTGGTCGCCAGCGTCGATCAGGCCGAGCCAGTCGGTGTCCCCGACGAGCAGCTCGTGGTTAGCGCGCGCGATCAACCCGGCGGTGTCGGATCGCACCGGAACCAACAGTATCTTGCAGCCGAGCCGTTGCGCCTTCAAGGAGTCAGCAGTGTGCTGCACCCCTGACTGCACGTGCGGCAGCAAGCCTAGAGCAAAATCAGGGACCGCGTCTTCGGCATGACCCCACTTAGCGATGGTTTCATCGATCCAGGCCTTTTCTGATGGCAGCCAACGGGCTTCGGGGAGCCAAGGGACGGGCGTGGGCGACGACCCGGCCGCAGGGCCGTTATAAGACGCAGCGGCACCAGCGATTTCTCCCGACAAGAGCGCACTCCTTACCGGTTCTGACCATTGCGGAGACTGCGAATGCTCCGAAAATTGCCCACATCCACCCAGTCGCAGGCGGGTGCGCCACGCATCTGCAGGCCGGCGATCAAGTTGATTAAGCACCGCTGTGATAACCTGAGTCGGAGAGATCGCCTCCATGCAGAACGCCTGACCGAACTTACACCGAGGGTCGGTGTTTGGCGCGGGTAGATCGTGCAGACAGCCGGCGCACTCGACTGGCGAGCGTAGCGCAGTCTGTTCCGAGCCGAATGGGACACGATACTTTGGATCAGCCATTCCATAGAGGCCTACCGCCGGAGTACCGACTGCGGAAGCAACGTGAAGCAGCGCTGAGTCTGGGCCAACCAACAAGTCGGAGACTGCTATCGCAGCGGCGGTTCCACGCAGATCTAGCTGGTTAACCAGATTGAGGACGCGCGCTGCAGCGGGCGGTTGGAAATCGGCGCCAGCACCGACCGCAATCAGGCCTAAGCACGGATCGGCCAGTAACACAGCGAGCAGTGACTGCCAATGCGCCATTGGCCACGACCGGTCGGGGGTCGCGCCCATATGCACGGCTACAATGCGGTTTACCATTCCCCAGGAATCACCTGCGGCAGCCACCCTCCTCCCGATAATTTGATAATCGCGGCGATCAAGATGTAATTCAAGTGATGGATTTGGCAAGACAACACCGGCCTCATTAGCATAGGCGATCAATATGTGCTGCTTTGGCTGGCGCTCGTAAACTTCATCAAGATTAATGACCAAATCGCTCTCTCTTGGTCGGAAGCCGGATGATGTCGCCATAAGCAAGTCAACGTGTGGATTACCCGCGAATACCTCGTTGATATCGGTAGAAACTACCAAAGTGTGATCCGGCAGCTTCTCGCGTACCGCGCGCACAATAGGGGTGACTTGAAGTACATCACCACGAGCATAGCGCCTCTGCACAACAACACGAGGACGGCACGGAGCTTCGCGCGGTTCCTCCAAGAGCATCAGATAATCCTCATCTTGATCCGGGTTGATCTGCTCCAGCGGGGTGATCCGTCCCGTATCGTCCAAGGCATTTTCCTGAAACAACGGCCGCCCTTGGCGCCAGTAGCTGATCCGACCGAAATGTGGCTGCAGGAAGTCGCGAATGCGGCGGTAGTTCCACGCGCTCCAATGATGGGGGTTGAGATGAAAGCCGTGCCAGCGTTCGCAAGGCAGCGACAACAGCATGCGCCCGCCCGGTGCAAGCTTACTCATGAGTGCGATCAAAAAAGCTTCAGGATCGCCGGTATGCTCGACGGTCTCAAGCGAGAACACCCAGTCGAAGCTCGACTCCTCCAACTCCTCAAGGGGGCCAAGATGGAAGCGAGCCCGACCCGGCGGGTTGATACGACGGGCCAGACCGACGGCCAGCGAATCAAGGTCGGCGCCAAGGTAGTCAGTTACACCGGGACGGCGTTCGAGTAACCATGCCGCGCCGTAGCCGGGGCCCGTGGCAACTTCGAGGACCCGACCTTCAGTGACGAGGCTATCGACCCATCGGTAGCGGTTGAGTACCTGTGCAGTCGTCCAGTAGTTTTCCATCCCAGGGATCGAGCGACCATCAAGCATTTGCTGAACCGTACCGCCGAATGCCTCCTGGAACTCGCCGGTTACGATGACCTGTCCCTGCTGAGGATTGCCCTTCCAGTGTTTCAGCACCTCGGTCGTGATACGCGCAAGAAGGATGTCTGGCCAGTCGGCGAAGCAATCGGGCCAGGTCAACCAACTGGCCGCATCATTGATCGGCAATGCCAACGCCGGAACCAGACGGCCGGATTTCGGTAGGTGGAAGTACAGATCAACGTGCGGTTGGGCCACGCCGTCGGCCAGCAGCACGTCGAAGCGGACGGTGCAGAGGTCAATTCGCTCTTGATTGAGGTCCCGCAGCGTGGCGCGGGAAAACAGTTGCCGCTGATCAAGCTGCGAGTCAAAGCTGAAGATACGCTGGGATTTCAAGTGTCGCCCTCTTATATCACCGACTGGGTCACAGATATTGAAACAGACTCAACCCCTGCACCTGCACAAAGGCCTTCTGTGCAGCCTGCAACGCTGTCGAGCTTTCCTGAAACTGGGTAATCACCTGGGGGTAACTCACATCGGCAATATTACCCCGGTCGGTCTGGAATTGCTGGGTCAGATTAGCATTCAGCGATTGCACACTCTGGGCCTGCTGGATGTTCGAACCAATTTGCGCCTGGGTACTCAGCAGCGTGGTCTGGAACTGGTTCAAATTTGCCAGGGCATTACTAATGTTTTGTGAGCGACTCGTGTTAGCACCTGGAGAACCGGCACTACCAGTAAAGGCGGCAATCAGATCACTGAACGTCTGAAAAATGCTTTGGGGCTTTGCCGCAGCCAGAGTAAATTGGGCGGTCTGTCCCGATACCGGCTGCCCATTGGTCGAGACCGTCATAAAGGGGCTGCCGCCCAAGGTGCTGGGTATGTTAATACTTTGCCCGGGCGTATAAGTGCCGCTGACAACGGTTCCGGAGCTGGCTGACCATCCTGTACTGTCAACCGTACCTGTGCCACTGCTGACCGTATATGTCAGGCCGCTGGAAGTATTACTGATAGTGACTTCGTATTGAGCATTACCGGCCACAAACTGGCTATCCGCCGTCGCCTGATTCAGCACACTGCCCGGCCCTAAAGTGGTATTGCCTACATCCGTGGCTGTTGCTCCGGAAGTTGCCGGAATCAGATAATTACTGCCGGACGCCGTTACCGAAAAAGTGCCATTTCCTGCCGGGATATTCATGAAAATCGCATTACCCGCCTGAGAAACAGGCGTTGTCAGTCCCGGGCCGATTTGCATGGTTTTCTGGCTGGAATCGCCCATGTATTGAACAGTGCCATCACTCTGTAGCTGAAATGGCGGCGTCTGGGCATTGGACCCGCCATAGATATAAGTA
>NZ_JBYCKP010000641.1:0-3058 GCF_057473445.1 Acidithiobacillus sp. TH-A36
TGCTGAACCAGGACGAGAGCGAATCCACCCTGAACAACCAGAACAGCCTGACGATTTGGCAAGGCAGCGCGGATATTCCGCATTTCAGCGCCAACCGTTTGATGCACAGTATATTGCCACTGCCCAAAATCCTGCAGAAACCCGGGCTCTATGCCATTGAGATCAGTCCGGGAGATGGTACGCCCAACCCTAACGGCGGCCTGAACAGCGTGCAACTGGTATTGCGCACCAATCTGGCACCTACCGTCTGGCAGGGCCGCAATGGATTATATGTGCAGATCCGCCATTATACGGATGCCAGCCCCTGGAGTGGCGTCAGTGTGAAACTCATTGCCCAGGACAATGATATCCTCCAGACCGTCCAGACCAACGCCGATGGCATTGCCTTTTTCCCCAAACCCATTCTCCAGGGCAGTGGTGGGCAAAGCCCGGCTGCCCTGCACATTTATGGGCCGGATAATGAATTTACCTTGTTCAATCTCGAAAACTCGCCGCTGAATTTGTCCGGGCGCGGCATTTCCGGACGCCCGGCACTGCAACCGGTCAGTCCATTCCTGTGGCTGGACCGGGGCATTTATCGCCCTGGCGAGACAGTCCATGTGGCGGCCATTTATCGCAGCGCCGCAGGTCAACCGCTGAATTTGCCTCTACATCTCATTGTGCGGCGGCCCGGTGGGCAGGTATTTCTGGATACGGTTCCAAAATTGTCTGACGATGATGCCATTGCCGTACCCGTCAAACTACCCCTGGCCGCTCAGGATGGCAACTGGAGTGTGAGTCTGGCGACCGGTCTCAAGGAGCCTGCCCTGGCGCAGGAAAGCTTTACCGTATCTGCCTTTGTACCGCCAACTCTGGCTGTCAAACTGGGAACAGCCAAGCCCATTCCGGCCGGACAAGCCCTGCAGTGGCCGGTAGAGGCACGTTATCTTTATGGCGCTCCGGGTGGGCATTTGTCGGGAACGGCGCGGATCAGCCTGAGCAGTGGTCCTACGCCCTATCCGCAATGGCAGAACTATCAGTTCGGGCTACATGGCGAAATATTTACCGCCCCGGTCCAGGAGCCGACACTGCCGGACACCGATGCTGAAGGTCAGACACAAGTACCCATCAATTTACAAAAACTGCCGGACAGTACCCGTTTTCTTGAAGCGCATGTCGCGGTATCCATCAATGAGCCTTCTGGCCGTCCGGTAAGCAGCGAAATCGTTTTGCCGGTAACCCCCGACCATCCCCTTATTGGCATCGAAAATGCTTTTAAAAATGACACGGTAGCCGCAGGGAAAATACCGGAGTTTCATATTGTGGCGTTGGCACCAGACGGCAAGCCCAGCGCCATGCCCGTACAAATCGAAGTAGTCCGACAGTCTTCGCAATGGAACATTTCCATGCAACACGGTGTAGCCAGTTGGGGATATAGCTACGTTGACCATCCTGTACTGAAGAAAAATATCAGCTTACCCGCCGGTCATGCCTATACCCTGCAATTGCCGGTGCTGGATTATGGTCGTTACCAACTGCGGGTCATTGAGGCGCGCGGTGGGCTGGCAGCCAGTTCCGCGATTTTTTACTCCGGCTGGCAGACCAGTGCCAATCCGGGCGTACCCCAACGGGTTTCAGTACGCAGTAACACGGCAGAATATGCGGCGGGCAGCACGGCAGATATCCATATTGACGCCCCCTTTGGCGGCCCGGCCGTACTGGTGCTCGCCAACGACAAAATTCTGTCCCTGAAAAATTTCAATTTACCCAAGGGCGGCATCACCCTGCATATTCCGGTGGAAAAAAGCTGGGGAGCGGGTGCTTATGCGCTGGTCGATGTGTTTCGGCCAGCCAGTGCCAGCGAGGCGCCAGAACGCGCCATCGGCCTGACCTGGCTGGGTCTCAAGCCTGGCGAGCGCGCCATCCCTGTTCATTTTGATGTGCAACCTGTTTATCGCCCCCGGCAAATCATCCGGATTCCTGTTAAAACCCGACCCGGTGCCTACGTGACGCTGGCGGCCGTCGATCAGGGGATTCTCAACCTTACCCAGTTTCCCAACCCGAATCCGCTGCATCATTTTTTCGGGAAACGGCGGCTGGATATCAGCGTAGCAGACAACTACGCTGCGCTACTGGCGCGACCTACCGGCTATGAGGCACTCCTGCAAAATGGCGCTGGAGCCAACTTCGGCCCGGCCGTGCGTCCCATTCCCCAGAAGGTCGTGGCACTATTTGCCGGTCCGGTGCAGGCCAACAGTGCCGGGCTTGCGGAACTTCCCATTGATGTTCCGGAGTTCAATGGCGCATTACATCTCATGGCCGTGACCTGGCAGGGAGATGCGGTGGGTGCCGGCGATGCCAACATCATCGTCCGCAACCGGCTCATCGCCAATTTGCTGCTGCCCCGCTTTTTGTCCCCCGGTGATAACGCCGAGGCCACGCTCATGCTGCAGAACCTGAAGCTGCCCGCAGGCAAATATCAAAGTGTAGTCACCGCTACCGGACCCATTCAGGTCGGGAATAATGGTCAGCACAAAACCTTTTTGAAAGTGCAGGCCATGCATCTCTTGCCGGTAACCCTGACCGGTACGGGAGAAGGTACCGGTCATCTGACCCTACGTATTACCGGACCAGGTGGATACCAACTCATCCGCCATTGGGATATGGTCGTGCATTCTACCCAGCCCCCGGTTTCCAAAAATCATAGGCTGACCCTGGCAGCCGGAAGCCAGCATCTCCTCAAGCCGGATCTACAAGGCTTCATTCCCGGTTCCGGCACCACTGCAGTAACATTGGGCAATACCCTGCCCTTCAACCCCAAGACCTACGTGCAGGCGCTGTATCAGGGTTGGCATTGTCACTCACTGCTCAATGCCGCCAGCCAGGGTTTACCGCTGACCATTCTGAAACCTCCGCTCATCACCCCGGAACAAGCCGCCAAGCTTCAGGATTACGTGAATCAGGTCCTCAATGATCAGCGTTATGATGGCGCTTTCGGGCTCTGGTCCAATAATGGTGACGCCCAGCCCTGGCTCACGGCTTTTGCCACAGAATTTCTCCTGCGCGCTCAAAAAGCCGG
>NZ_JBYCKP010000642.1:0-4719 GCF_057473445.1 Acidithiobacillus sp. TH-A36
GCAGGGGGGCGGCGCTTTGGGCGTGGCATTGTTGGGAGGGATGGTCGGGGTTGGGGCCTCCATCTCCAGCGATGGCGTTGTGACCGCCATTGTTGGAAGTGCGATTGCGCTGTTGCTTGGTGGTTTTATTGCCTGGGGGTTTATTCGTTAGCGGGCCGAATAATTCTCCCACATACAGAAACCAACCATAGGAGTTGGCAGTGCCAGACTGACAGCCGACTGCAGAAAGCTGTCATTCAAAACCAGACTCATTCAACAAACAGTTCAGATCGTGGCTTAGCACGATCTAATCTTATTTCGTTATGCGTCATCATGAACTGGTCGCCGATAATTTTTGCTCATGTTCTATTAACCAACGTTTACGTTCTAATCCACCACCATATCCCATCAACGCACCATCCTTGCCAATAATGCGATGACAAGGAATGATAATCGCGATACGGTTTGCACCATTGGCTAATGCCACTGCACGCACGGCCTGTTTTTTTCCCAATTGTTCGGCCTGTGCCTGATAGCTGCTGGTCTGTCCATAGGGAACTGTTTGAAGAGCACTCCATACCAACTGTTGAAATTCACTGCCAGGCGCATGCAAAGCCACACTGAAATCTCTCCGCCGGCCTGAGAAGTATTCGCTGATCTCATGCTCGACTTGTCGAGTATGCTCATTCACTCCGGCAATGATTCTGGCATTAAGCAAGCGCTGCAAGTCCTTGAATTCTGTTTCCAGCATACGTCGGTCGACGAACTCAAGCAAACAAACTCCTTGATTTGTGGCGCAGACAAACATTGGCCCTAGTGGTGTGGTGAAGCGATTAATGAGAATTACATTCGTACCCGCACTATTTTTTGGAGTTTCACCAATCATTTTTTTATAGGTGTAGTTAAATCCACTGAGTGAATCATATCCGCTATCAAATGCAGCGTCCGTCGCCAGTTTTCCACCTTTTAGCTCCTGCAAAGCGGTATTTACTCGCAACATCCGTTGAAATGCCTGAAAAGTCATGCCATAGTGTTTGGCAAACCAGCGTCGCACCAACTCAGGACTAATGCCCTGCTGCTTCAATTGCCAGTCACTAATGCGAACCTTTGGGTTGGCTCTCACCAGCGCAATGGCCTGTTCGACCGGCGGTGGCGCGGCATGAGCATTCTCAGTCGGGCGACAAATTTTACACGGGCGAAATCCAGCAGCCAGCGCATCCTTAAGGTCGGTATAAAATTCAACATTCTCTCGCTTTGGTTTGCGGGCACGACAAGTGGCTATGCAAAATACGCCTGTCGTCTTCACGCCAACAAAAAAAATACCGACATAGTCCGATGCTCGCTCAACTAGCGCTTGGTAATACTTTTCAATCTGAGCGCTATCAGTAACCAGCATGATCGAATACCGACTGAAAGGATTGCGTTGTGCGGATATTTTGAAGCGTACTCAGCAACTGCCGCTGTAACTGAGCGTGGACAAAATTTCCCATACTGATACGCCTTACGCCAAGTTTGGTTAGCCTGTCGAATGCCGGAAGTTCAGGCATACACATGACGTTCAGTGGTAGTGGTACGGATTCGACAATTGCGGCAATGTCATGCTCCTGCACGATGCCGGGCACAAAGAAACCATTGGCCCCAGCTGCAGCATATAGGTGGCCACGGCGGATAGTTTCCGCCTGCGCGGTCTCTCGACCTAGCAGAAAAGTATCTGTACGAATATTTATGAATAGTTCAACACCCATTTCTGACAGAACCGCCTTGATCTTCATTAGTTTTGTAGCAAAATCTTCGGCATTTATCAGACTGCGATGCCCTTGGATCACAATGCTGTCCTCTATATTGACGCCTACAACCCCATGGGCAGCTAGTTTGACAAGATTCTCTACCAAGGATTCCGGCGTGCTAGCATAACCAGCCTCTATATCGACACTCAGGGGTAGATCACATACCGCTCGCACTCGGGAGACAATCTGCAACAACTCAGGAAAAATCACACCTTCGCCGTCAGTGTGGCCAAGCATACTGGCAATGGCAGCACTTGATGTACCGATCGCCTCATAGCCAACTTTCTGTGCAATCTGCGCACTTGAGGCATCCCAGACGTTGGCGATCAGCAACGGCGTTGCTTGTTGGTGCAGGGCATGGAAGTTCATAGACTAGCTCCTCAAGGAATTGGGAGCACAGCATATCGGCTAGTACATTTTGCGTACAACCGATATTTGGACAAGTATTTTTTCCAGTTGTCACAAGTCAAGCAGAGTGGCGAATAAATGTCATCAATAAATTGATGATCTCCTGAAATGCAAAGAATCCCTGTTGCACCGCATAATGGTAGTCACCATACCAGTATAAATACTCATATTGTACCAGTTTAAAGTCATTTGTATGATGACTCAAAAATATTAAACAGCAGTGTTGTGCTTTGTAATTGAATCCTTTCCTTTTCCGTGTCAGGAATATAGCTTATGCAAGCTTTTCTTTGGGTTATCGGTCCATTTCATATTCCCCTATGGATTCCCATCACGATTTTCGCTGCGCTGATGCAGACATGGCGAACAGGTGTGCAAGCCAAACTAAAAGACCAGCTTAGTGCCGAGGCGGCCAGTTTTGCTCGCTTCCTATATGCCATGCCCCTGGAGTTTTTGGCTTTCCTGATTCTCCTGAGTCAATTTGGACCGGCCCTTTTCCGGGACAGCCACCCAGAGTTTTGGATATTCTGTCTGGCTGGGGGAGTGGCCCAGATATGGGGAACCCTATTTCTTGTCCGTTCTTTTCATAGCCATGGGCTGGTGACTGGCACTGCCTATGCTAAAACTGAGTCTGCCCAGTTGGTCATTCTGACGACTATATTTCTGGGAGCACAACTACAACCGCTGGCCATTGTTGGTATTTTCTTGGCTCTCGCTGGTGTTCTAGTGCTTGGGTCCAAGGGCTGGGGCATCCTTGGCTCCAGTTTCTGGCAGGGGCTGGGCCAACCGGCGGCCCGTTATGGCTTGGTAGCCGCCCTAGGATTTGCCTTGGCCGCCATCGCTCTGCGTGCAGCAAGCCGCAATCTGGACACTGGCTATTCTCCGTTAATCACGGGTCTGTGGATTCTCCTGGTGACCAATTTTATGCAAACCGTACTGCAAGGGGGCTACCTTTCATGGCAAAAAAGGGACCAGTTGCGGGAAAGTCTGCGCGGATGGCGCATAGCGTGGCCCGTGGGCATATTGTCGGCCTTGGGCTCCTGGGCTTGGTTCAGTGCTTTTGCCCTCACCCAAGTGGCTTTGGTTCGGGGACTGGGACAGATTGACACCCTGTTGGTGTTTCTCTTCGGTCACCATGTGCTCAAGGAACGCTTGGGTCATGCCGAAATCATTGCAACATTGCTCATTGTCATCGGCGCTATCTGCATTATCGCTCCGGATATTCACTGGCAAGGGTAAGTTGCTTTAGGGCAGGCGACCCAAAAAGTTGCGGCAAGCAGAATGGTAGAATCCTCGGCCGGCAATCAGGGTACCTCAAAGCGTTTGTTGGACGAGCCTGTTTCTGAATGACCGGTTACGCTACTAAGCGCCCAATAGGATCGAAGATCACGCGGCCTCGTGCTTCATGCCTCCTAACCGGAGCAAAAAATATCGGCCACTTGATATATGCGCCCGCCATCACCTTGCTCAGATCGGCAATTATTTCAGGAATCCGACCATCCTATTTCACGTACTAGAAGCCCAACCAGTTGGATACAGGCCTCTGCGTCATTTGCCGTTATGGGACGCAATATGAAGCCACGTGACGCCTGAGCCTCCTGTTCTGCTGACTTACCTCGTGGATGCATGCGGTTTATAATGGTCGCCGCACTACGGACCACCGTATATTGTTTCGGAACCGCATCTATTACATCTTTCAAATCTTTTCGTTGAGCATCGTGACCGATATATGATGCGAGAATAACTCTGGCCGTCTCTCGCGCTGCATCAATGGTGGGCGTGGGTTGTTGCCGGTGATAGGTGTCTACTAAACAATCAAGCGCATTCTTAATCGGTAGAGTATCGACTCGATTTCCATCATTATCAGCGAGTGCCGCTGGTATATCTGGAATGACGCCGACAAGAGATTTTGCACGAAGAGTTAACATGAAATGGCCAATGGTAAGCTTTTCTACGCCAACAATTTGCCAATTTGTTTCAAATTCATTTGCTCCTATCTGAATGATTTGGCCAACAATATGGTGAGAGGATACTTCTGGCTGCCAAGGATTATAGGAAGCAGTAGGTAACAAATTACCCCAATTATATGAGCGTTTTCCATCAATGGTTACTTGATCCCACTGATGAGTACTATTTCCCCCCACATATATGCGTCCTCGCCTTATGCGCGTGACAGGATCGAAATTATCTTCTCTGAATATGATTTCCAGGCCAGCTTGATTTATGAAACCACAAGTAACAGCGCTAATTACGGGAAGGGGACGGATTAAATATACACTATGACTGTTCCCTTCGTAGAATGCCCCCCTCCAAAGCGCCAAACGGTCATTCATTTGTCATTCCTTCTCTGATACAGCAATTTTTTTCTGATCCGTCTGCCGGCTCAGAGCAGTTTCCATACGAAAGGTATTCTCTGCAATAATGGGTATATGCGCAACTTCCCATCTACCTGCTCAGGAGACCAGTGATGCTTCAGGATCATCGCGTCGATGTGCTGGGTCAAGGGGCTGTCCAGGTCGAATTTGCGTGGCCTACCCCGCCGGTGTTA
>NZ_JBYCKP010000643.1:0-3113 GCF_057473445.1 Acidithiobacillus sp. TH-A36
AACCGGCGGGCACCGGCTTATGCCCATCAGGTTCTGGTCCTCTCTCCCGGCACGTCTGCCGCGCAAATCCTTGAGGTTATCAATCAGCCGGGGCCGATAGAGATTGAGAGCGAGGAAATGGGGCCGTACAAGCCCACACTGGACGCGATTGCCGCCAAAGGACATCTTGCAAGGGTCATCCTGCCTGCCAGCATCAATGCCCAGGACAAACAGGATGTGGCCTTTCTGGAGCAGCATGGGGTGCAGGTGCGGTTGTTGCCTGTGAAGCCGATTTACCAGCATTCTAAGGCGATAATTTCTCAAAATCTGGCCTTTGTGGGGAGCGAGAACCTGACCCGGACCAGCCTGGAGTATAGCCGGGAAATTGGGCTGCTGCTGAATGGCGCGGCAGTCACCCAACTCAGGGCGCAGTTTGACCGGGATTGGGCGGCGGCACGATGAAGCAGTATGGCAGATTCTACGCGCCCCAGTACGGAGGCCGAGCAAAACCTATCGAGGAAAGCACATCCTTTCTGGATACTGAAAAATCCTCTCCGGATGCAGGCAATCCTGATTCCAGTCAGGAAAAACCATCGTCTTTCTGGTATCCCAGGGATCTGGAACTGCCGGAGAAGACCATTCCCGCGAAGATCCATCCAGAGCGTCGTGATCCCGCCAAAAATATTCCCGTGACGTTTCGGAAGAAACGGACCATCGAGCGGATTCAATGAAGTTTTAAGCCCATTTTGACGAGGAGTCTCTGTGAATCAACAATGTCACTGGAATTTAATCATCCAATACGTCACCAACAGCAAGATAGCAAGAAGTATCTGCACACCCTTAAAGAAACTTCACACTTTGATCTTTATAGGGTGCAGCACGCTGCTCATTTCGCCCCTTGCACTTGCTGCGGAGAACATCTCTGGAACGTACGTTTCAAACTACTCAAACGCAGCAATTATGCTGCAAGTTGTGCAGTTATCAGGCGGGCAGGTTCAAGGTCGCATGGATGAGGTCGTTTTAGCTTCAAGCGGGCAACAATTAAATGAGACAAGCTTTTCCGTTACTGGTGCCGTGAGTGGCGAAACAATCGTTCTATCGCTTCGCAAAACAGGTGTTCCACAAGTTTTTGCTAAGGTAACGTCCATGTCTGGGGTATTAAAAGACGGCAGGATGCAGCTTAGTGAAGGGCATACCAATAAACAAGGTATATTGACAGTGACCCTTAACAAGTCCAATCCATCTTTTTTTAATCGTCAAGTCGCAACCCTCTCTGATGCAGCCAATGCTGGAGCGAGCGCGGCCGCCACCGAAAAAAGACTGCAAGAACAGAGGAAGGATGCCGAGCGTCGTCTCCATGTCGAAACTGAATCCAGGAAGGTCTTTGATAATTATTGCCCATACACCGCCAAGATTGAATCTAGACTCAAAGGTGTCAGAGAGGCTTTCATAAAAACAACTAAAGTTATGGAAGAAAAACTTCAAGAACAAAAAGTTACACCGCCAAATTCAGTGCATAACGGCTTTGAAAGAAACCAAATTTTATACAGCATCAATGATGACTGGTATGACTCAAATGATATTGGATATAGCTTGAACGACCTATCATCGGATGCGAATTATACAAAGGGCACCATACACATCAAATCGGTTCCTGGCCTTGATTATGCGATGAAACAAGATGCTCTTCATGGCTGCGGTAACGGGGGTGTTGGTTTCTGCGCTCAAGTCAATACAGCTTTCAACCGTGCCGATCAATGCAACACCGATCTCATCGCTGCGTTTCAAAAAACCTACGTCGTTCAGGATCAGGAAAGAGCGAAACAAGAAGTCATCAAGCAAGAGGCCGCCCGCCTCGCCAATGCTGAGTAATAAAGGAATAGGTAACTGCGCTGGTCTAAGGAGGTATTGAACATGAGTTGGGAACATTGTTACTATAAAGCGACGTGTAAGAAATGCGGTAAAACTGGTTTCAAGGTATCATCCAGTGATGATTGGAACCGATCAGAAATATCTTGGAAAGGTTTTACTCCATTCACCGATTCTCCATCCTGCGATTACCTTGTCGGACGCAAGAGAATTGATCCAAACGAATATGCTAAATGTTCCTGCGGGTCAACTGATATTGAAGTTGATACTCAAATCAGCGAAATAAAATGACGCGATGGATTGGGTGGTGGATCGCCAATGCGTCAAGACCGACAAGGATAGCGGCATCGTCAATAATGCCAGTGCCTGGGCGGTGGGGACTATGCACAATCCCTGATACCCACTGGAACTGATTGGGCGGGTGGTGCAGGTGAGTGTGGAAACGATGAAGATTGTGCGGGGGTTGCCGCACATGGGTTAGAACTGATCTGAATGGTTTGTGGCATACTTATTGCTTTCTGCCGTGGCAGTGCTATTCTACACCATTATTCTGTTTTTTATAGGGGGCGGTTAGATGGCCAGGAAACAAACTTTTGAATCTGCAAGCATCGGGCAGCATATCTTTTTTCAAGTTGTAGGACATACCGCGCTTGATGGTATATCGCATTTATTGGACGAAAATCTTAAAAATATCTACGATAACAATCGTGTAAAGTGGCATCTTGCCTTGGCTGTTATTATTACCTTGGTTGTTTGGTATGGTGCTTAATGATTTGAGATTTACCCACAACTACGGTTAATGTTGCTTCGCCCATAGGCGGAGGATCAACCATCCAGCAAATGCAGATACCGGCTGCTGGTGGCAGGATACAATCCTGCTTCCTTCAGGTAGCGGAGGATGTACAAAGCACCACTTTCATCCCCCGTCGTCACTATCCCCCGCCAATCCCGCAAAGGACGCCCTATCCGCGTCCCGCTCGCTGGCGTCATATTTCCCCTCGCCAACCGGCTTCTCCCCGGCAATAACATTGAGTTCGGACTGAGTAGCCGCCAGGGCCTCTTTCTCAGCGTCTGAGATTTCCTCGACAGGCTCCTGCCCCTTGGATCCCTCTTCTGGTTTCTTCTCAATATGTGGGACGGGCAGCGTTCCGCCAGACTCTCCCAGAATGGCTTTGTAGTCCTTCCTGGCTCCGGGGATGGAATCGCTCTTTTCCGGCCACCGGATGGATGCGCGATCGAGCCATTCCGGGTTCTTGAAGTAGAGC
>NZ_JBYCKP010000644.1:0-4418 GCF_057473445.1 Acidithiobacillus sp. TH-A36
TTGCCCTGCGGCTCAGTCAGCCCTGTCCTGAACTGCACGCACTGGCAGATACCTGCGTGCGCAACCTGGAACCCTGGCGGCGGCCCTACACTGACGAGGAAATTTCGGCAAGAAGCCAGAAGATAAAGCTTCCCCGGCACCGGGAATACCTGGAACGATGGGGCTATCCCTATGTATTTGAGGAGTTTGTTTTTCACATGACCCTCAGCGATCAACAATCGGACACGCGTTTGCTGACTACCGCCAGCAAATATTTTGGTGACATCCCCAGGCAGCCACGCCGCTTGCAGGGCCTCGCATTAGCCTGTGAAACAGACCAGAACGCACCCTTCACCCTTTTGCGTCGCCTGCCCCTCGCTCCGGCGATACCCGCCCCCCGCCAAAATAAATCATGAAGCCCCTGCTGGTTCTGGTAGTGGGTCCTTCCGGTGCGGGCAAGGATTCAGTTATTCGCGGCGCAGAAGCCACACTGAAAAATGACCCACGTTTTTATTTCGCCCGGCGAATGGTCACCCGCAATGCTCCACAGGCTGGAGAAATCAACATCAGTGCTGAAGCGTTCAGACAACGCGCTGAATCCGGTTATTTTGCCAAAACCTGGGACGCGCACCAGCTATCCTACGGCCTGCCCCAGTCGGAATTGCAGCCTCAAAACGCCGCCGTGCAGATCATCATTGCCAATGTTTCGCGCACCGTAGTGAATGACCTGCTTGCGGAATATGGTGGACATGTTTTATATATCACCGCTTCATCAACCGAAATTCGCCGCCGCCTGGAAAAACGTCATCGTGAAAGTGCTGCATCCATCAACGACCGCCTGCGTCGTCACATTCCTCTGCCAGAGCAGTTGCCCATGACCACCATCCGTAATGATGGGTTGCTGGAAGAGGCCATCCAACAATGTGTACACAGCCTCATCAGGCTGCTGGAACACCCATGATCAGCACCAGCAAAGTGCAGTTCGTCCCCGGAATCACCATCTGGAAACAAATTGTCAATGATCTGCAGGCCCGCATAGATTCCGGTGAACTTGTCGAAAACCAGAAACTGCCGGGCGAGGCGGATCTGGCCAAGGCTTACGGAGTCAATCGCCACACCATGCGCCGCGCCCTGCAGGAACTCGCGGCCGTGGGCAAAGTGCGCATACAGCATGGTCGCGGCAGTTTTGTTGCCAAGCATGTGTTTGACTATGAACTGGTCGAAAGGCCGCGCTTTTCGGAATGGGTCAAAAAGTACAATAAACCCGGGGAAAATGACATTCTCGAGGCGGCCATACTGAATCTGGCCGATCTTCCCGAGTTGGCGCGCATTCAGCAATATGGCGTCTTCCCGGAATATCCCCAGGTTGCGATGATCAAAACCCTTGGCCGGGTCGGTGAAGAGCCCATTTCCATTGCCAGACATCTTTTTTTCGGGAAAGCCCTGCTGGCCCTGGTGGATGATCTGCACGCCGGACGCGGTATCACTGAATCCCTGCGCCAGCATGGCATACAGGATTATACCCGCATGCGCTCCACCATTTCGGCCACCATGTCCGGCCCTCAGGAGCGGGATCTGCTGAAAGTCGAAAAAGGTGAAATCGTTTTTGTCTGCGAAAACGTCAACGTTGATACGAGTGGCGTCGGCATAGAATTCTCAACGGTCATTTATCCGTCTTCACGGGTGCGCCTGGTTTATGAGCCGGGTTGAGCGTGTTCTGGTCAGAATAAACACCGGCTTCTGCCATTTCCGCCCCGAATAAAATGCTGGCCCAGGCCACATACAACCAGAGCAGAAACACAGGAAAAGCGCCCAGCGCCCCGTAAACCGTTTCAAAAGTCGAAAAACGCAGATAGGCGGAGAGGCCGAATTTATCCAGTTCAAATAACAGGGCTACCGTCATCCCCCCCAGCAGAGCATCCCGCCAGCGCGGCGCCGCAGCAGGCAGAATCTTGTAGAGCAAAAGCATCATCACTGTCACCACCAAAAAAGTCAGAACATGACTGAAAAACGGCGGCAGCACGGGAATATGACCCAGATATTTTAACAGGGGTTGCAAAGGACCCAGCAGGGGGAGGAGCAAGGCCACACTCAGTGGCGCCACGACCAGCATGGCCAGATAACGCAAAACCCGGCACCACCAGCAATGGGGTGCAACCCCCCAGATGGCATTCAGATGCCGCTCTACCGCGTGCAGCAGAAACACCGCCGTCAACGACAAACCGATTATCCCCAGCAACCCCAGTTGGGCACCCTTGGCGGCCAGTAAATTCACTTCATGAAGAATGGTATAACCCGTCTGCGGAACAAAGCTGCGCAATATCAGGTGATCCACCTGGGTACGATGCATCACGCTGAATCCCACCAGATTCCACATGCTGAATACCAGCACTGCCAGCGGAATCAAACCAAATAAAGTCGTATAGGACAGCAGACCAGCCCGATCAATGCAGTCATCTTTCCAGAAGCCATGCCAGGCCCGATACCAGCGAAAACCGAAACCAAGCACAAAACCCTTACGGGCAGGAGGCTGTGGGCGCGAACCATCTTCCTTTTTACCAAAACACTGCTGGCCTTCTTTATGATCAGTACTCACAAAGACGCCTCCCTGTCCAGACAATGACGAATAAATGGAATGGTCAGTTGGCGTTGCTGCTCCCAGCTGCGCGCATCCAGCATCTCCAGCAAGGACTCCAGCACGGCCATATCCCGCGATTGATGGCGCAGCACATACCGGGCAACGTCCCGGTCCATGCGCAAGCCGCGACGCCGGGCCATGGTCTGCAAAATATGCAGCCGCTGCAGATCATCGGGTAATTGCAGAGCCATTGGCACACAGGCGCTGAACCGGCTCGCCCAATCCGGCAGGGTCCAGACGAGTTGCCGGGGTGCTTCCCGACCCGCCATTAACAGGGGTCGGGCGCGATGAAAACGTTCATTGTACAGATCGTACAAAAACTTCTCTTGATCCACCTGACCGGCCCAGGCGTCCACATTATCCAGACAGAGTAAAGGCGCATCCACCAGACTGGAAAAAGTTTCCGGCAGCGCCAGGTCTACAAAGCACTGCATCATTTCGGCGCATTCAATATAAGGTATCCAACCTGCATCGCTTTGGGCAGCACCCTGTAATAAATGGCTTTTACCCACCCCTCCCGGGCCATGCAAATAAAGTCCAAACACAGGTGCTGGCCGTACCAGCAGACTCCGAACGGCATTCAATGCGGCAGTGTTGGGTTCTGGACAAAAATCATTGAGCGTTGCGCCGCTTCGCAACCCCAAAGGCAGGCGCATCTGGCCATTGGCGAGCATCAGCAGCGCCTGGACGACAAATATCGTAAGCCTTCAGAGCTTACCCAGGAAAAACTGTCATGGCTTGGCATGACTCCAGAAGCTAGGCAAGAGACCCTTGGCTGTCAAGCAGATTCTTATCCATTTTCCTACCCTCTGAAACCGAGCGAATAAGCTTCAGCACAGTCAGACGACCAGCAGGTCGTTTGCAGCCTCCTCTGCCACTGACTACAATCACAGGGATTCATTCCCAACCGACCAGCAGGAGAGTAGAGCAATGTCTGAATATAAAGTACGTGAAGAATTGAAGCCCAGCGGTCTTGACGGCATTTCCGACGCCCAGATCAACGATCACTGGGGCTTGTACACCGGCTATGTCAACCAGAGTAATGCCCTGCACAAAGAACTTGAGGAAATGCGTGCGGCTGGCAAAACCGCCTCCCTGACCTATGCTGACCGTCGCCGTCGTTTTGGTTTTGAATACAATGGGATGGTCTTGCATGAATACTACTTTGCCCAGATGAAACCCGGCATCAGCATGGATCAGGCGCCCGGTTTCAAGGCCGCCGTCACCGAACAGTTCGGCAGCGCCGAAGCCTGGCACGAAGACCTCATGGCTGCTGCCAAAAGCCGCAGCATTGGTTGGGCCATTGCCTATTACGATGGGACTACCGGCCAGATCAACAACCATTTCGTCCAGCTGCATGAAGATGGCAACATTGGCGGCTTTGTCCCCCTGGTCATTGTGGACGTGTTTGAACATGCCTACATGGTCGACTGGAAAGCCCTGGGGCGTGGCGATTACCTGGCAGCACTCCACAAAAACATGAACTGGAGTGTCATTGAAGCACGCTTCCAGGCAGCCAAAAGCGGACAGATTTTCAAGCGCTTCTGATCGATTAGCGGGGTAACCCTGACGCCCCATGACTTGTGGCGTCTGAGTGAAGAGCGGCCCGGCCGCTCTTTTCTTTTGACAGCAGCCAGCCCCCCTCATAACATGACCCGAAATTGACGGAGGAACTTGCTGTGGACAGCCCCAAACCGCTTAGCTATCGCAGTGCAGGAGTCAACATTGACGCAGGAAATGCGCTGGTTGACCGGATCAAGCCCCTCGCCCGCAGTACCCACCGCCCCGGAGTGCTTGGCGG
>NZ_JBYCKP010000645.1:0-3232 GCF_057473445.1 Acidithiobacillus sp. TH-A36
CAGTTTATCCCTGCAAGCACCCAGAGCCATCGGACCCAGCATTGCCGGACTGTTCTTTGAAGCCGAAATGCTGGTGACCCCGTTTTTATTGGCCGTCACCTTGCAGGGAATGTATCTGGTCCTGTTTCGCCGGTTTTTTAGTCATCCAAAACAGGAATATTAATATTCATTAACAATCAAAAATTAATGAACCTTATACCATGATCCTACAGATCTTTTATTCAATAGAAACACAGTAACTCCTAGCGAGCAGAGCCATAAAACAAACTGCACAACCAAAAACCACCGAAATGATTCAAAAATGATCAGACTGGAAACGAGAACCATCAGAGATAAGGCCATTCCCAAAACCGGTGCAAGATAAAACACCCCAAAACTGCCGATAAAAAAAACTAAAACCAAAGCAACCATGGTCGACGGTTTTTTTTCCAAGCGCGTTATATTCTCAGAATCTGCCGATAATCCGATGCCCTTGTGAGAAAACTCTATATGATGACGTCTATCATCGACACGTGAAGATAAAAAAAACAGACCTAGCAACACAAATCCGATGGCAAGTATTATCGGCACTGCGATCAGACCAACTCGTTCTAATATCATGATCTCGATATGATCTATTCCATACTGCCACAACGCTGTCAAAAAATTTCCTATACTCATAACGAGCGGTGTTAGTCTTTTGCCAAACCTGAATCGATAGGATTCTCGATGCTTATTTCTCGTACAGGCTCTTCAATATGAGAAGGCGAATCACCAGAAGACTTATGGCTAACACTTACATCTTCTTGGCTCTCAGTTTGAGACTCTGCCAACTTTGCCTTACCCTGTTCAATCATTTTACCCGTAGAAGACGCTAATTTATTTGCCCCAGATGCAACACCAGATGTGATTCTAGCAGTTGCTATAGACATAACCTGGCGGAGCATTTCTCCATCATCTGTTTTGAAATTTTGCAGATTATGCAAATCGTCTGCATTTTCCACATCGAAATAAGGCGCTTCTGGAAATCCTAGTTTATTAGCCCAGAGAGCATGAGGAAACTGGACACGAGTTGCATTGTATTTGCGCACGATGGCATTGTACTGTTCGCGCCGACTCTGAATAAGGTCTTCCACCCTGGTAATTTCACCCATAAGTGTTTGATAATTTTGATTTGCTTTCAAATCCGGGAATCCCATAGCTATCGCCTGAATTCTTCCCAATGTTGATGAACCCTGTTGATACAAGTTGGCAGCGTCGCCTATCGCCGTTTGATTGCCTGAAACGGTTATCTGAGTAAGTTTTTCATGGTCTGCATAGCCAGAGACGACTGAAATAAGCTGATTGATCAGATCGGCGCGCTTTTTCATGGAAGCCATAATGTTTGAGTGATACTCCTTCACCTGCTGCGCGAGATGCTGCAAGCCGTTATAGGACTTTATTGCTATGGCAATTAGTCCACCAAAAACTAAAATAAAAAAGAAAAATATGCCTAACATTTTTATGGCTTCCTTTATCCACCACAGATTATCAATTTTATTAGAATCGGCGTGTTATTAGTTGCTGGGCACATCCTGCAAAGCAGGGACTTGTGCAGAGGGTGCAACTGCCGCCGGACTATTACTCAAGCCAGATAGCCCATTATTTACCTGGCTGGATTCAAAATTCACACCCGCACCTATGGAACCAGAAGTTACTGTTCCGGAAAGTAACTGGTTCACTCTATCTTTCGCATCTTTAATAGCAATTTTTGTTGGATCTTGTTTTCTCATGCACCCACTCAAGTCATCAATACACTGCTTCGAGTAGGTCTCCAGCAGTTGGAAATAGGTCACTGCAGATTGCCGCGCCATAGCGAAGTGTTGTTGCTGATCCGGCTGGAGTCCACTTGCATAAAGTCCGGAAAATTGATTTGCGTAGCCTGTGGCTTGAGATTTTAATTGACGCCAGCAAGCATCTGGACTGCTATTATTTGCGTTGGATACTGCTAGACAATTAGCAAAATTCGCTTGCATACTGTGCTTCGCATTCGCCCAAAGTCCTACAAATTGACGTGTTACGTTGATACCCTGCTGTTTTTGCTGAGCATATCCTTGTGCAGAAGCCAGCGGGATTGGTAACGGTGGTGCGACTGTGCCTTGATCTGTGGCGCAGCCAGCCAATAAGGTTGCTGCAACGCCCATCCCTACAAGACTTTTAGTGTGGAAATTCATATAACGGCTCATATTTTTTCTCCTTTAGTTGATCGTTTAACCCAATGGGGACATTAGTTGATTTAAATGCTGTTGTTCGTACTGCGCATTATTTTCTCCATGATGCTTGACTGGCGCTGGAAAGGTTTCTGGCACTACGTTTGGTTTAATGATCTTATTAGCCGGTGGCGCGGCCTGTACCGGAGCGGCCTTTACCGGAGCAACCTGAGCAGGAGGCGTCGATGTAGGCAATGAAGGCGTGAGGATCTCTTCATGTACATTCGGCGACAGCTTGGGTATTGCATTATTTGGCTTCGCTATCGGCACGACTGGGACCTTTGGTGGTGGTGAGGTTACTGTCCTCGTTGTTGAATTTTCAGGCACCTGATTAGTCGAAGAACTGGTAACGGCCTGCTTGACCTTTGTCGTACGCGAGCTATGCGTAAGCATCGGTACAATGTATTGTTCAGCAGCTATTACTGCGGCTATTGCCAGCGCAAAACCGATGATCAACGGGAGTCTTCTTGATTTCCGAGGTGGGTCCACAGGAATCTTATCTTTTGATCTGTCGTCAGTAGGTTCTTTCCCATTTGGGCCAACGGATGGACCAATCGGATCTTTATGACCGTTATCATCCTCTCCCGAAGGACTGTTCCCCAGCTCCTCATTCTCCTTCGGGGGTTTGTCTTCGTCTGAGTCACCTCTCCTCCGTAGAGAATCGTCATCACTAACAATGGGTGCTGGTGACACTTTTTTCCCTGTACGCGGATCAAATTTAGCGCCACGCTGGCGTAGCCATTCCTCTGAATACGGCGGCGGAGAAATATCTGCGTCCGACATCTTATAGCTTCCTCATTCAGGCGACTACATGATCGCTGGAGGAGGAGGTGGTGTCGCAGCTACGGGTGCGACTGCCAGGGTAAACGGAATACTCTGTCCGCCAGCGATCCAGCAGGGGGTTGGGCTGTGCGGGTTCCCATACCAGCCAAGTTTTGCCGGAGCTGGCGGGACTCCCGGTGCAGACTGCCAGGCGGGTTGTTGCCAGCCACTGGCATCTGTCG
>NZ_JBYCKP010000646.1:0-1298 GCF_057473445.1 Acidithiobacillus sp. TH-A36
AAAAGCACCCTGGACGTGCTTTCACGCCATTCCGATGTATTCCGGGTGGTGGCCTTAACGGGTAATCATCGTGTTGCGGAGATGCTGGCACTCTGCACAATCCATCAACCCGAACAGGTCGTCATGGCAGCACCCGAAGCAGCGCAACAATTGCGGGTGCTCTTACGTGATGCCGGTCTCAAACAAATAAATGTGGAAAGTGGTCCCGAGGCATTGGCAGCCGTTGCCCGTATGGACGGTGTTGACGAGGTAATGGCCGCAATAGTTGGAGCAGCTGGCCTTTTGCCTACTCTGGCTGCGGTGGAAGCCGGCAAAAAGGTTTACCTGGCCAACAAGGAATGTCTGGTGATGGCTGGCAAGCTGTTTATGGACCGGGTGCGGGCGTGTCAGGTGACCCTGCTCCCTATTGATAGTGAGCATAATGCCGTTTTCCAGTGCTTTGCCGATGGCCGCGGGGTGCGCCGCATCCTCTTGACGGCTTCTGGCGGTCCTTTCCGGACCTGGCCTTTGGAGCGTCTCGCGGGAGTGACTCCGGATCAGGCCTGTGCGCACCCTAACTGGGTGATGGGCCGGAAAATTTCTGTAGACTCGGCGACGATGATGAACAAGGGCCTGGAAGTGATTGAAGCCCATTGGCTGTTCAATCTTCCGGCAGAACAAATTGATGTGCTCATCCATCCCCAAAGTATTATTCATTCCATGGTGGAATACGTAGACGGTTCGGTATTGGCCCAACTGGGCAATCCGGACATGCGTACGCCCATTGCCCATGCCCTGGCTTACCCGGAGCGCATCGAAAGTGGGGTGTCCTCGCTGGATCTGGCCAAGACCGCAGATTTGCAATTTGAAACCCCTGACCTGCAACGTTTTCCTTGTCTGGCTTTGGCTTTTTCAGCCCTTAAAGCGGGGGGTGCTGCAGCTACCGTCCTCAATGCTGCCAATGAAGTAGCAGTTCAGGCTTTTCTGGACGAGGCTTTACCTTTTGCACGGATTGCTGCTGTCGTGGAAAATACCCTGACCGATTTGCAACCTGCTGCACCGGATGAACTGGATGCCGTTCTGGCGATTGATCAGCAGGCCAGAGTGATAGCCGGCAAACATCTGCGCCGTTACGCCGAATCTGCTTTGGCCTGATTTCGGGATACTGTGTACATACTCGAAACCATAGGTGCTTTTATTCTCGCAATTGGCATTCTGGTGCTGATTCATGAATCCGGACATTTCTGGGTCGCCAAATTCATGGGCGTGAAGGTGCTGAAATTCAGCATCGGCTTTGGTCCTGCTTTGATCAGTCGGCG
>NZ_JBYCKP010000647.1:0-4196 GCF_057473445.1 Acidithiobacillus sp. TH-A36
GCCAGCCAGCCATCATCCGTTCATTCGTCCAGCTACACCGGCCCCGGTACAAGAGCCCATGACGCCTACTAAGCCATCCACACCAACTACAGCGCAGACTCAAGCTGCCGCTCCAGCCCCCGCGCCTGCTTCTGCACCTTCTGCGGCTGCAAAAGCGGAAGCTGCCCGGGAAAAAGCGGAAATGGTGGAGGCTAAGTCGCTTGTTCAAGGGACTGGGGCATCAACTACAGCTTGGCAGGACCACCATACCACGCCCGCACCGGCAGCGACTCCACCGGCACCCGCTGCTAATGCTGCAATTATGGAAAAGCCGAAGAGCAGTGTTTACAGTACGCATTTGGTCCGCAAGGAGGTCAGCCCATACGAACTACTGCAGGGAACAGTCATCCCTGCGGTGCTGGAAACGGGTATCAAATCCGACTTGCCAGGAACAATTACAGCGGTCGTGAACCAGCCAGTTTACAGCAGTGTATCCGGGTCATCCGTCCTGATCCCTGCCGGTTCTAAGTTAATTGGTGTGTATCAAAGCAAACTCATTGCTGGGGCAACACGAGTTGGTGTTATTTGGAGCCGTATTGAGTTCCCGAATGGGACTTACATGCAGATTGGCAAATCTGAGGGATACAGTCCCAAGGGTTACGCGGGATTCCATGATTTGGTCAACGACCATACGTGGTCCATCTTCAAGAACGCCTTGCTGTTGTCTTTGATCGACGTGGGCATGTCTGTGGCTTCACCTACCAGCACCAGCAGCAATACCACTGGTGTGACGGGCAATGCGGCTTTGCAAGATGGTGAACAGTCACTGGCGCAAACTTTCGGGCAGGCGGAATCACAGATGTTTCAAAAAGATATAAATATCGCGCCAACCCTGACCATCCGTTCCGGCTACGCCTTTAATGTGATTGTGAGCAAGGATTTGATCTTCCCGGGTCCATACCAGCACGGCACGCACCTGGTAAACCAGACCCCAACTTCAGCGGCTATGCCCACGACGACTAACCCATACGGTTAAAGGAAAACGCTATGCAATCTTACATCTATCCAAAACTTTTGCGGGAGGAAATGCATGCTGACTATGCAGATAACCCCACTTTACGCTCAAAAGCGGTCAATGAAGCCTTGCTGAAGTTGTCCACTTCTGACTTGGCGAGTATGGGCATGCGAAGGGCGCGGCAGAAACCCCGGGTGCCTTATGAGCCTTTCGGGGTTGCCATTACGGATGACGCACTGCATGTGCTTCGGTCACTTCCACCCACCGTGAGCCGTTCGGCGTTAATCCAGTCGATTCTTCGATGACGCTTCTCACCAGGGGCTACGGATATGAGAGCCAGAATGGGTCTGGCTCTTACACAGAAGGGGCAATGCAATGAGAAAAAGCACATGGGTTATTCCCGATTGGGCACATGACAACAGCATCATGATCGGTTTCATCCTGGGACTCATCATTGTTGGGTCTTGGAATCTTGGCATCTTGTAATACCATCTTGAAAAGTATCGTGGGACAGGCTATAACCAAACAGAGCAGGTGAGGTTATAACTTTTCCCATTCTATCAGGAGTCATTTTATGCGAGTTTTTACAGATAAAAGGACGGGCCAGACATACGTGGAAATTCCCACGAGGGCACCATCCAAGATGCAGATTTATTCAAAAACACTAGCATTTGCTACGGGCAAGACACTCAAGACTATGTTCAAAGAAGCTACGGAACGATTTTTGAAGGAAAAGCCGTGGGAACATGGCTTGAAATGGCGCCCAACCAAGGGTCTGACCACAACACTGAAAGACCAGATCGGGCAAAAAGAGGCGACGGGCTGGATGCAGGTCAATATCAGACTGCCGGCTGAGTTAGGGAACGCACTAGAACGGTTAGCCATTGAGCAGAATGTATCTCTGTCGTCCGTGGGCTATACCATGCTGTACTGGTGGACGTGGTGGGTATACCCGCCTGCGTCCGAACGCGCACGGCGCGAGGCTTATCTACGCAAAAACGGGTGAAATTATGACAAATTTTATTGCTGTAGCGAATCAAAAGGGGGGCGTGGGTAAAACGACCATCGCCCTGCATCTTGCGGCACTGGCTCATGAAACCGACCAGCGCACGTTGCTCGTGGACTTGGACCAGCAAGGGTCCGCCACGTTTCTTGCCTCTGGTAAGCCCAACCAGCACCGCACGACTGAAGGCACTGTACTGGATTTGTGGGATGAGGCCATTAACACCGCACCGATCAGGGAAAGCGTTTTTGGCTTCGATTATCTCCAAGCGAGTTACCAACTGGACATGGTGGATGATGATGTGGCCGCCGCATTAAAAGCATTGCTCACGCTAGATAAGTGTGGATATGACACCATCATCATTGACTGCCCACCGGCGCCTGGGGTCCGTCAGATTGTACCTCTGCTTATTGCAGATCGGCATGTGGTCCCTATCACAGCAGATTCCCTCGGTACACAAGGGTTGGTATCTACATGGCAGCAGCACACTCGCCAGATACGACCACAAAACACCGATATTGATTTCCGCATTGTCATCAACCTGCACAAGCTCATGTCAGGCACCCAAAAAGCCGTCATTGAGCAGCTTCAGGAGAAAATGGGGGATTACCTGGTACAGCCAGCTTTAACCGACCGTGAAGCCGTGAAACATGCCTTGCGTGCTGGCAAACCCATTTGGGCGTATTCTAAAGAGCCGTTTGCAGAAGACTGGCGCATAGTCTGTGAAAGCCTTTTACTATCAGCTTCCGAAGATGAAAGCGCGGAAGTGGATGAGCCCGAAAATGCACAAGAATTGCTGGATGCACAAGGAGCAGGAGCATGAAAAAATCACTGTTGGATGAAGAGTTTATTGATCTTTTTGCGGATGACAAACCGGCAACCCCGAAAGCAAACCCGAGCCAAGAGGCCGCTGCGGGGCTGTTTATCCCCCTGGAACAGATACAGCCGGACCCCCAACAGCCGCGTAAGTTTTCAGGGGATGACGATGATGACTTGAAGCTGCTGGCCGAAAGCATTGTGCAGCACGGCATTTTGCAGCCGATTACGGTTCAGCCGGTTCAAAACGGGAAGACTATCAAGTACCAAATCATCGCCGGTGAACGGCGTTGGCGGGCCGCGCAGATCGCTTTGCAGACCGGCTCCAAGTGTCAGCGCAAAGGTTACGACCTGGGCCGGATTCCTGTCTATATCCGTAACCCAGAAAGTGACTCGGACAAGCTCGAAATGCAGATGGTGGAAAATCTGGCCCGGTCTGGGATGACCGATACCGATATTTCCAGAGCATTGAACAAGCTCATCTCCACCATCCATGTCTCTAAAGCAGAACTGGCAAGGCGCTTGGGACGGTCGGAAACGTGGGTCAAAAATATCCTGACCCGCGCAGACCCGGATAGTGAGGTGGTGAGCAAGCGGATCGGAGTGCCGGTTGAAGATATCGGTTCTAATGAAATTGCCCGTTTGGTGTCTTGGTCGAAGGATAATGAAAAACAGGTGGTTCTTGACCAGATTGCTGAGAAGTTGAGGGGTGGAGCTATTTTGAGTCGTGCCCTGATCTCCGAATTGGAAGAGCGGTATGATTTAACTTTCCGGTTCCCGCAACTCAAAAAACGTGCTGATCTCACCATGGATGATCTGCAAACCTGGAAAAATCTGTGGTACAGCGACGACCCCGCACAAAACGCCATAGCCCAAAGGGTTCTGGACGGAATGACGCTGGCTGAGGCTATGCAAGCGCCAATGGCTGCACCTGAGCACGATACTGACCTACCCCCCATGGGTGACAATGTACGGCTTGGAGATGACGAAGACATATCACCTGACCCTGACCCTGCCACACTGGGGGATGATGATTTTGTCGGAAACAACGACTTCCAGATAGACGAGAAAGAGATGGAGGATGTCGTGGCTGCAAAGTCAGCAACGCTCCAAACCCCGGTCCATGCTGAACGAACCAACCGGAAGAGCTCTGAAGAGGATCGCCGGAATATGGACACAGCCGGAATGGGTACAGAGAGTGGGGGCGTCATCTCAGTAGCTGACCAGACCAGCCAGCCCGTCCATGTTCGGATTCCCGCTGACATGGTGGATCGCTTGCTGGAAAAAACGGGTCTTGCTGATGACTTGACGGTGGATGCAGATACTGTACTGAGGGCCATCACTTTACTGCTTGGTCAGTAACAAACCACTCAAGGGTCCACG
>NZ_JBYCKP010000648.1:0-1511 GCF_057473445.1 Acidithiobacillus sp. TH-A36
GAAGCCAGCATCCTTAATGAAGGGGTTCGTGATGCGTTGATGGTATGGGAAAGAGAGCATGAAAAAATACTCGTTGATGGTCACCATAGATATGCCATTACCCAAAAACATCATCTGGAATTCAAAACGATCAGTAGACATTTTGACAGTCTGGATGCCGTATTGGATTGGGTGGATAAAAACCAGTTAGGGCGACGTAACCTGACGGATGAGGAAAGAGCTTTAACACTAGGCCGCATTTATCAGCGCGTTCGTGATCATAGATCATCTATCAGGGCCAACTCAGAAAATACAGAAGAAAAGGAACAAGGAAGAACAGCAGATAAAGTGGCAGAAGAATGGAATCTCAGTTCTGGCACAGTCAAACGGTCCAGTGATTTTGCCTCAGCCATGGCCCTCCTGAAGTCCTGTGGCGAATCCGGAGAAGCGGCCGCGACACGCGTTCTCAAGGGAGAAATTAAGGATGCTATAACCGAGCTTCCAGTAGCGTACAAATCACACCCGGAACGTTTTCAGGATTTAGCCGATGGCTTGGCGAATGGTGCCAGGAAAGTCCGGGAAGTGCTCCCGAAAGCCAAACCAAAAATCCACACCATCCCCCCTTCTGTAGGCATAGAATCGGGGAATAATCAACCCACTGAAACCACTGAGGAGATGGCTGCCTACCGGCAGGTCATGGCCGGAACCGGGATGGGTGGAGAAGATGATGATGCGTTTTTCGAGTCGGTAGAAAAAGCGGCGGCGGCCACCCAGGAACTGCGCAATCCAGAACCCTCCCCGATTGAGATTCAATCCAATATCTTACAATGCTTTGTGTGCTTCGACCTGCTGAAAAATGTCGAGCCAGACACGCTTTGGGGAACCTTACCGAAATACATCAAAGAACAGGTTCAACCTTCCATTGCTGAGGCGGCAGAATGGTTTGCCAAACTCTCTCAGTATACCCACGGAGAATGACCATGGCTCGCGCACTGGATGTGGATGCAAAGCCGGTAACCTTGCCGCCCTCCATCAAACATATTCGCAGAGACTTGAATAACCTCAATCTTGGTTATCTGATGCTACTGAAAAGTGTGGGCGAGGTCGATATGAATATGGCTATGGGTATGTTCAGGCTGCCACGATCGGTGACTGAAAAAATAGCGGCAGCGCCCTATCAATCCCTCGCAGAAATAGCCAAGGTGCTAACCGTTACGCCTGTACTCAGATCGGATATGCCGGATACCGCCTGGACCCTGATAGAAGGGGTGATTTCCGGCGAAATTCAGGCGGAGGAATTGGGTAGCTATGTCCTCAGCGTTATGGGTGGTGGTCGATGAAAACCCGAATGCAATTGACGGAGTTGCCATTGGGCATCAAATGCCTGGAAGGTAGCCGTTTGCATGGATGGCAAATAGCACATTTCCTCATTGCAGGAGGGGTTCGTCCTATCAATGTGGAAGCGGTAACACGGATTAACCGCGCCCAACTCAACGCGCTTTGGAAAAATGTACATGGTTTCCCCGCCAAGG
>NZ_JBYCKP010000649.1:0-3181 GCF_057473445.1 Acidithiobacillus sp. TH-A36
GCGTCACCAAGAGTGGCAGCAATATCATCAGCAATACGGTGTTGCATGGTGGTCTCCTTAAAGGCCCATGGCCTGACGAATCAGAAAGCGTTTAACCGGTGGAAGCATTGCCGTTCCCAGCATGCCAATGTCGCGCAGGCGGGCAAGACCGCGACTGCGATTGGAAAACAGATGGCTCAATGCCCCGCAGGTCATTACATTGAGAAGATTATCAGGGCGTCGCGCTCTTTGATAGCGGCGCAGCGCAGGATCATCTCCCCAGTCCTCATGTTGGGCTCGGGCATCGCGAATGGTGCTGATCAATGCCTGAGCATCGCGAAAGCCCAGATTGACCCCCAGTCCGGCCAATGGATGCACCCCATGCGCACTATCTCCCAGAACCACGCAACGCTCACCCGTATAACGGCTGCTGTGCAGACCGGAAAGCGGGTAACTGCTGCGTTTGCCGATACGCACAAAGTGCCCCAGTTGCGGCCCGAATGCCAGTTGAAGGGCCGCTAAAAATGCACTGTCATCCATGGCCATCAAGCGCCGCTCCAAGGCATGTTTGGCGCTCCAGACGATGGATGCACGGGGATGATTTTCGGCATCAGCGCTGAAGGGCAGGACGGCCAGGGGGCCGGTCGCCAGAAAACGCTGATAAGCGATCCCGCGATGGGGTTTTTCCATCCATACGGTGGCGGTGATGGCATCCTGGCCGTAGTCTTCCTGAAAAACAGGTGCCTGAATGAGCTGCTTGCGCAGCGGAGACTGACGGCCTTCGGCGATGGCGAGGAGGGTGGCCCTGTATTCGGTTCCATCTTTCGCGGTAAGTTGCATGTGTTGCTGATCAGCCCGGGCCTGGGCGATTTCCTGCGCGTAAAGCACCGTGACTCCCGCCTCAGCCAGTGCGGCATGGAGTTGCTGCTCCAAACGCCGGTTTTCAACAATATGACCGAGAAAGGTTTCGCCGGCTTCTTCGGCGTCCAGATGAATGCTGCCGGAATTTTCAGCATCCCAGACCCGCATTCTTTCGACTTTGCTGCCATGCGTGGCCAGGTCGATACCGAGTTCCTGCAAAAACCGCTGAGAACCATTGGCCACCAGGCTCGCTCGCTCCGAGGGATCGGCCAGGGCGCAGACCGGTTGCGGACGCTTTTCAAAAAGTGCGACCCGGAGACCGCTTTGCCGGGCAGCCAGCGCCAGGCTGGCACCCACCATGCCGGCTCCGGAAATGATCAGGTCGTAATGTGCGTCAGTGGACATGGACAGACTCCCACATCAGGTCTGGGATGCTGCTCCCGGCAGGCAGGCGAATTCCCGCCAGACGGGCAGCGAGTTCGCGTTTCCCGAACGTGCTTTGTTCGAGCAGGGCAAGGGCTGCAGCGCGGGCGAAACGCAATGGCAGGCGCGGACTGCTGAACAGGCGGTTCATGGCTTCGGTGAAGGCGATGGTTTCCAGGCGGTCCCGGCGGCGAATCCGGCTGTAATCTTCCAGCAAGCGTCTGGCCCCTGGATCCTGCCCGGCATCGGCAGCCTCCCGAAGCAGGGCGGCCAGGGTGATGACATCGCGCAAGCCCAGATTGTAACCTTGGCCAGCCAGGGGATGGAGCGTTTGCGCCGCATTTCCCACCAGTGCCAGGCGTTGACTGGGCTGAGCCCATAAGCGCTGGAAAAACAGCGGATATACGCTACGCGGACCAACGCCGGTCAGTAGAGGAAGATGGGGAGGCCGTTGGCGGTTCAGCGCTTCCAGAAAAGCGAAATCACTTAAATCCAGCATCTGGCTGGCGGCACTGGGACGCAGGCTCCAGACAATGGATAATTGCTGTTGACCAATAGGCAAAAAAGCCAGTGGCCCGCTCTCCTGAAAATGTTCAAAGGCAATGCCCGGTAAGGCTTCGCGCGGTGTGACCGTGGCGACAATGGCATGGCGGTTATGATCCCAGCCCATGCGCTGCAAAGCCGCCAGACGGGCAAGACCCCCATGCCCTCCATCGGCCACGACAGCCAGCGCCGTGTCCACGCGCAGGTCCGGCCAATCGAGCTGGAGACGATCGGGAAACCACTGCATGCCTGCCAGAGGCCCCGCCGCCTCCTGTTGCAGCGTACTACATTGCGCCAGCGGCATTGCCAGCGCTGCTTGCAAGGTGTTCAGTCCGGCTACTTCTCCCAGGCGTTGTTCCGGCGCTTCCAGAAGCTGCTGCTCCAGGCGGACCCGTCCGCTGAGTCCCTGCTGGGTGATCTGGACGGTTTCAATGGCGGCAGCATCATGCAGCGGCATTTGGACGCCGAGATGGCTGAGAAGACGACGACTCCCCAGTGCCAGGGCAACCGTCCGCTCACTATGCGCAGGGCGGGGCTGCTGCAGCGGAAAGGTGTCCACCATGAGTATGTTGAGGGATGTCTGTTTCAGGGCCAGCACCAGACTGTGCGCCACAGGCCCATTGCCGAGGATGGTGATATCGGCGGTCAGGCTACGCATAATTTCTCCGGTACTTGAGCATATCCCCTCATTTAAGACCAAGATGCCGCTTGCAGCAAGTCATGAAGCTGCAAATCCGGCGGTGCATGCGGACACAAGCCATCAGAAAGTCCTAGAATGGCTGGATGGAGATTCGCTCAGTGAACCATAACGGCAACTCAGCTGGCACGCTGCAAAACCCTTTTCTGCAGGGGTTGATTGACAGTCATTGTCATCTGGATGACGAGGCCTTTGCTCCAGACCGTAGCGCCGTCATACAAAGGGCCAAAAATGCTGGCATCGATAAAATTCTGGTGCCTGCTTATAGTCCGGCATTTTGGCCGCGTCTGCAGCATCTCTGCGCGCAGCAGTCCATGCTTTATCCGGCGTACGGGGTGCACCCTTTGTATATCAATGCCTGTGCTTCCAACTGGCTTGAGCAACTGCGAAGCCTGCTGGATCAGGCGGTGGCAGTCGGCGAAATTGGACTCGATCTTTCGGAAAATGCGCCTGATTATGCGTCGCAAGTGGACTGCCTGAAAATGCAGTTGCATCTGGCCCAAGAGCTGGATTTGCCGGTGATTCTCCACGCGCGTCGCACCCTGGAAAATCTGTCACTCATTCTCAAGGATTTTCCGGGTCTGCGCGGGGTGGTGCACAGTTTTTCCGGGAGTCTGGTACAGGCCCAACGACTGGTGGACAGGGGATTTTATCTGGGGTTAGGTGGGGCTTTTACCC
>NZ_JBYCKP010000650.1:0-1040 GCF_057473445.1 Acidithiobacillus sp. TH-A36
TGATTTCACGCGTATAAAGAGGCTCACCGACCAGTTCGGTCAGTTTTCTCAGGCGTTCGGAAATGGCCGATTGGCCCCGATGTAAATGCTCGGCGGCCGCACTGATGCTACCGTGCTCGGCGATGGCCAGTAGGGAAAGAAGTTGTTCGTCATCTGCCATTATCGATTTCTCCGATAAAGTTACCAATAAAATACATTTGCTATGATGTCTGGTGTATCCGTATGTTTAAACCCTATATCGCACTTTACAAATATAGGGAAAATATTTCCATGTCCACAGAAAGTTTAGCGCCCTCAGCCGATACACTCTCCGTTACAGTACGTCGGACACACTCTCAACATGGTCAGGTCCGTGCAGAATCTGCCCTATCCAGTCATCGTATCAACGCCTATTTGCAGGAGATTGATTATCATGAACTTTTGACTGCATTGGAAGAAGAACATCTGCTTAAAAGAATTCAGCACAATGATCGTGAAGCCTGGCATGAATTACTCGAAATGCATTTACGCTTGGTGTTGCGTATTGCGCGGAGCTATCACGATCAAACACCGCACGCTTTGATTGATTTTATTGAAGCGGGTAACCTGGCGCTGATTGATGCCGCTCGCCAGTTTGTCGTGGGTGGCAATGTACGTTTTGCCATTTATGCGACCCGACACATTTGTCAGCGTCTGGATTCCACTATGTCGGTGCGCGGTCCGGCGTTAGCTTAGACCGAAAGATCAATAAGGCTCGATAGTTACACAGAGCCGGCGGGAGGGAGTGCTGTGACGGCAGATCTTTTTGAAAACTTTCCCTGGCCTGCTCCGGCGGTGGAATTGCTTGAAGAAGGGGCCACGATTCTGAGGGGGTGGGCCTTGGCCGATGCCGAATCGCTGATTCATGCGGTGCAACAGGGGTTGATGCAGTCGGCGCTGCGGCAGATGAGCACCCCGGGTGGAAAAACAATGTCCGTCGCCATGAGTAATTTCGGCGCATGGGGTTGGGTGTCGGACAGGCAGGGTTATCGATATGTGTCCAAAGATCCAGAAAATGCGGA
>NZ_JBYCKP010000651.1:0-1115 GCF_057473445.1 Acidithiobacillus sp. TH-A36
AAAACTCTGGACCATAGATGGACTCGTCATCCATGGAATAGAGTACCGCTTCTTTTTCGTCGGCCTTTTTGCGGGTTTTCTCGGTATAGATACGGGGAGTGGCCGTCATGTAGAGGCGTTTCCTGGCGCGAAGCTGGGCGTTCTGATGGACTTTGACGAAATCCGAATCCTTTGTAGATTCATTTTTCAGCGTGAGGCCGGTAGTCCGATGGGCTTCATCGCAGATCACCAGGTCAAAATCCGGCAGATTCCCGATCCTTTGCGCTTTAATGACAACATCAATGGATTGGTACGTCGAAAAGATCACTTTCCGCCGGTTGTTTTTGGTTTTCTGAATGGCGTTGGCCAGCCTGTCCGCGCTCGTGGTCGCGGGGTAGGCGAGTTCTGCCGTTCTCATATCCTCGTCTTCCTGCCCGACCTTGCTATCTGAACAGACTACAAAGGCATCAAAAGGCTTCTGCGCCTGATCCGCCCATTCCCGAAGGGTTTGGGATACCAGGGTGATCGAAGGGGCCAGGAACAGCGTCAGCCCGTCTTCAGGGGCCATGCGCTCCATGATGTTGAGACTGGTAAAGGTCTTTCCCGTACCACAGGCCATGATGAGCTTGCCGCGATCATGGGTTTCAAAGCCCTTTAGCGTCGCCTGTAAAGCCTCGCGCTGGTGTTCGCGCAAGGATTTGCCTGGGGTGCGCGTCAGAGCTTCCGGGGCACCCCAACTGAACTTCTCCCAATCAATCGGGGCGGCTTCCATATTTCGTAAAGGCAGAACTTTAAGATCATCAATGTCATTGAGGGCTTCTTCAGCCTGCCGCCCCAGATCGTTTTGTGTGTCCACAAAGAGTTTGAAAGAAAACTCTCTTTCTTCCCCATCGACCGTGAACTTGCGGCTGGCATCATGAGTGAAATTGGTAATGGCTTCCTTGTGGATCCGGCTCTTTGCATCATAAAACTTGCACTGTACGGCCCAGTAGTCGCCATCAATCGTCCTGGCCACCAGGTCAAAGCCCAGATTGTCGGTATTCCAGTGATCCGGACGATCTGGCCAGTCTTTGTATTGCCAAACCGCTTCCAGTTTATCCGCATACACGGGATCGGTTTTCAGATAGGCCACCATG
>NZ_JBYCKP010000652.1:0-9969 GCF_057473445.1 Acidithiobacillus sp. TH-A36
GTGATCATCGCCTTGATTCTGGCGATCTGGGTTGCCTGGCATCGGCAACAATCCCAAAGTTTCAGTGCCTGGTTCCGTAATCCCGATACTCATCTTCCCCCCCTCGCTGGAGGGCTCTGGGAGGAAACGTTTGCCGACGGTTATCACTGGCGGCGGGACCAGGAGGCCCGACAACGTCAGTTAAGTGCCCAGATTCTTCAGCTGCGCGATGCGCTCCAGGCAATGCCAGACGTGGTAGTGCTCATGGATGAGCGCGGTCAGTTGGTCTGGGTTAATCCTTCAGGTATTCGCCTCTTGCAACTGCAATGGCCGGATGATGTTGGCAAACCCCTGGCCTTCTGGTTGCGTACTCCCAATCTGCGGGCATTTTTAAGCGGTGAGGGCCCTTCAAGTTTGCAACTGGCTGCTCCATCAGATGCCCAGTTGTTTTTGGAGGGCGTGCGTTATCCTTTGGCTGATGCCGGAGCTTTGGTGATTTTTCGGGATGTGACCCGCATTCGCCAACTGGAGCAGGTACGTCAGGATTTTGTCGCCAATGTTTCCCATGAACTACGCAGCCCGCTGACCGTGGTGCGGGGCTTCCTTGAAAACCTGTTGGATGGCCCTCTTGCCGATGATGAAGAAGTTGGCAGCCAGTTGCATTTGATGGAGCAGCAAACCCTGCGGATGCAATCCCTCGTTGAGGATTTGCTTTCGCTGGCGCGTATGGAGGCGGCTGAAGCCGAACCAGAGCGCTGTGATACCGTCATTTTCAGTGCACTGATTGAGGGCGTGCTGGACACGCTCAAGCCCAATATATCCGAAAAAAGGCTGAAAATTCACACGCAGCTGGACGAGACTCTGGGTATTTTTGCGGAGCAGGTAGACTTGACCAGTATCATCCGTAATCTCCTTGAAAATGCTATCAAGTACACGCCCGCAGGACGCAGCATCACCATCAGTTGGGGCCGTGTTCCCGATGGTCTCATGCTGATGGTGCAGGATACGGGAGATGGGATTGCTGCAGAGCACCTGCAAAGAATTACGGAACGTTTTTATCGGGTGGACAAGGGAAGATCCCGGCGGATGGGAGGTACGGGTCTGGGACTTGCCATTGTTCGCCATGCGGTAGAACGCTATCAGGGCCATTTGGATGTACATAGCGAAATTGGCCAGGGAACGGTATTTACCGCACTGTTCCCCTTGTCTCTGGCGCGCAGTGCAGTCAGCGGTGAAGATCTGTCATAAAACGGTAATAAAACTCTGCTATTGTAGGCTGCTTATGTTGCTAGGCTTCACCCCAGAAGGTTGCGGATCAATTTGAAAATTAAAAATGAATGCAAGACACGTCGGCGTCAGTGTGTTGCCGAAAATATTTCAGTTTGCCATGAGTCCTGCGATGAGTGGCAAAATCTTGCCTGGGCGGGTGCGTTAATGGCTACCTTCGCCGTGTTGGTTTTGAGCCTTGGATCACGTTTAATTATTAAAGACAGGAGCCCGCGTTAATGTCGGAACTTCAAAATACCAAAATTGCTGTTCGTCACCTGGATTTTTACTACGGGAGTAATAAATCCCTCAAGGATATCAATCTGGAAATGCCGGAGAAGCAGGTCACCGCTTTTATCGGTCCTTCGGGTTGTGGCAAGTCAACCTTGCTACGGGTATTTAACCGGATGTATTCACTTTATCCCGGGCAACGCGCTACCGGTGAGGTGTTGCTGGATGGGGAAAATATTCTTTCCCCCAGTATGGACGTCAACATGTTGCGGGCCAAAATCGGCATGGTGTTTCAAAAGCCGACACCTTTCCCGATGTCGATTTACGATAATATCGCCTTCGGCATCAAGCTCTATGAAAAACTCCGCAAGGTGGAAATGGATGAGCGGGTGGAAGAAGCCCTGCGTCAGGCCGCTCTCTGGGATGAGGTCAAGGATAAACTCAAGACCAGTGGTTTGGGTCTTTCCGGAGGGCAACAGCAACGTCTGTGTATTGCCCGCGCCGTTGCGGTAAAACCCGAAGTGATTTTGCTGGATGAACCCACTTCCGCTCTCGACCCGATAGCAACCCTGAAAATTGAAGAACTGGTCAGTGAGTTGCGTAATCAGTTCACCATTCTCATTGTGACCCACAATATGCAGCAGGCTGCGCGCGTGTCTGATTACACGGCCTTTATGTATATTGGCGAAATGGTAGAGTTTGGCCAGACCAACCAATTATTTACCAATCCGGCCAAGAAACAGACGGAAGATTACATCACGGGTCGTTATGGTTAAGGAGAACTGAACATGGATAAAGATCAGCATATTTCCCAACGTTTCAATGATGACTTGAACGAAGTTCATGAGCTGGTTCTGGCGATGGGTGGGGTCGTTGAAGAACAAATCAGCAATGCCATTCGCGCATTACAGACCGGGGATAATGACCTGGCCAGGGAAGTGGTAGCCCGGGACCATGAAGTCAATGGATATGAAGTACGGATTGAAGAGGAATGTATCAATATCCTCGCAATGCGCCAGCCGGCGGCCTCGGACTTACGTCTGGTCATGACGCTCATCAAAAGTATTGCCGATCTTGAGCGCATGGGCGATAAGGCCAGCAAGATTGCGGATATGGTGTTGGCCATGGGGCATGGGACGCGCAATTCCAACCCGGCCTTCATGCGCGATGTGGGCGTCATGGCAGATTATGCGCTGAATATGCTGCGTCGGGCCATGGATGCCCTGGCTCGGGCAGACGCTGAACAGGCCATTGCCATTGCCAAGGGTGACGAGGTTCTCAATCAGGAGTACCGGTCTGCCCTGCGTCGCCTGATTACCTACATGATGGAAGATCCACGCACCATTACACCAGCAATTGATGCCCTGTTTATTGCCAAGGCCATAGAGCGTATTGGCGATCATGCCCGCAACATTTGTGAGTATGTGATTTATCTTGCCAAGGGCAAAAATGTCCGGCATCTTCCCCTGGATCAGGTTGAGCAAAGCCTCCAGGGGAAATAATCATGTCGGAACCCGTGACCACTGCAGTATTGGAAAATTATTTGGCAGCAGTGGATCTGGGTTCCAATTCTTTTCATATGGTAGTGGCGGAAGAGCTGGGTTCAGAAATTCGCTTGCTCGACCGCCTGCGGGAAGGTGTGCGTCTTGCCGAAGGTTTGCGGGAGGATGCCACGCTGGATCCGGCCGTCGAAAAACGGGCACTGGATTGTCTGGCACGTTTTGGTCAGCGCCTTCGTGGTATACGTCCCGACCGGGTACGCATCATTGGTACCAACACGTTGCGTCAGGCGAGCGCTGCTGAGGGCTTTGTGCAGGCTATTGAAGCCACTCTGGGTTTTCCTCTGGAAATTGTTGCCGGTCGGGAAGAAGCACGACTGGTCTATCTGGGTGTCGCCCACAGTCTGGCGGTAGATGCGGATGAACGCCGCCTGGTCATTGATATTGGCGGGGGCAGTACCGAAGTCATTGTGGGTCAGGGATTTGTGCCGAACAATCGTGAGAGTCTTCATTTTGGATGCGTAGGTTCCAGCCGCGCCTTTTTCCCGGATGATCTGATCACCACGGCGTCCTGCGAACGCCTTGAAAAAAAAGTGCGTATGGCCGTAGAGCCGATGCTGGATGAATTCACTGGCCATGGTTGGGATCAGGCAGTAGGTTCTTCCGGGACCATCAAAGCAATTAATCGGATCCTAATCGAGAACGGTCAGGGTAGCCGTATTACCCGTCATGGTATGTACTGGTTGCGAGAGCAAATTCTGCAGTTGGGCTCAGTGCGGGCCTTGTCCCGTCTGAAAGGTTTGAAGTCGGATCGTGCCGCTGTTTTTGCGGGTGGATTCATGATTCTTTTCGCCTTGTTCGAGGCCTTGAATATTCAGGAAATGCGGTTTTCAGAGGGTGCGTTGCGGGAAGGTGCCATTTATGACCTGCTCGGCCGGATTCACCAGGAAGACACCCGCGAACTCAGTATTCGCAGTCTCCAGGAGCGCTTTCACAGTCAAACCGGGCGCAACCAGGGTGTGGCAGCCTGGGCGGATCAGTTTTTTGCGGCAGCAATGGCGAACTGGTCTTTACATGGTGCCCATCGGCAATGGCTGCAGTGGGCGGCGTTAACCCATGATATTGGTCTGGATATTGCCCATTCCGGTTTTCACAAGCACGGCGAATACATCTGGCGGAATGCCGATTTGGCGGGCTTTTCCCGCCGGGAACAGGGGGTCGTGGCCGCTCTGTTGCGAACCCAGCGCAAGCGGCTTCCGCATCTGCAGTTCTATGCGGCTTTAGGCATTGCTGCGGAAGACCTGCTGGCAATTCAGCGCCTGGCGGTATTGCTGCGACTTGCCATTGTTTTCCATCGGGGTGCGCAAATTTCGGCTACAGCACCCGCCTTGCAGGTGGTGGACAAAGTCCTGCGCCTGTCACTGCCTGATCATTACAAGGATAAAATGCCTCTGCTTTTTGCGGATCTTGAGCAGGAACAGGAAAATATGGCTCCTGATTTTCATCTCCATTGGTAAGAGGACGTTCCCATCGAATTTCTGAATCCGTTGTTGCACTGGCTGCATCTGCAACCGGTTACCCTGAGCGTTATCAAGGAGTTTCTGCGCCAGTATGGATATTGGATCCTGTTCATCGGGACCCTGCTGGAAGGTGAGGCGGTAGTCATCATCGCTGGGGCTCTTGCCCATGCCGGGGTGCTGGATTTGCCCCTGGTCATTGCCGTTTCCTGGCTGGGAAGCACCATTAATGATCAGGTTTTGTATCAGGTAGGTTCCCGCTATGGCGAGCGGATTCTCGACTGGCTTCCCGCCTTTCTCAAGCGCCATGTAACCCAGGCAGAGGGTTTAATTAGGCGCTTCGGCGATTGGGTGACGCTGCTGTTTCGCTTTATTTATGGGACCCGAACCATCACCCCGATACTCCTGGGTGTGCATCATTATCCACCCCGACGCTACCTGGTCATGAATCCACTGGCTGCTGCTGTCTGGGCCGGCGTCATCGCCGGTATCGGTTATGTTCTCGGGGCTTCCTTGCAAAGCCTGCTGAATGGGGTGCGCCAGGTGCAGATTATTTTGTTGCTGCTGCTGTTTATGGGTGCTTTGCTTTACTGGTTTTGGCATCGCTGGAATAAATCCAAAACCGGTACTTAGCACGGCTGTTTTGCAGCCGACCTGGCCCTAGTGCGCGGTCCAGTCTTGCTCTAGTGGGGTAACTTGTGATAAAACGCGCTGGGCTTTGCCCTAATACGCACACGTAGCCTGAGAGGATTTCCGGGTGTCCGCAAGGATGGAATTCTCGGCCGCGTGGTGGATCTTAACCCTATGAAAACTGGAGAAATCTCTATGAGCAGCAATGTAAGCATGCGTGCCCTGCTGGAAGCCGGCGTGCACTTTGGTCATCAAGCCCGTTACTGGCATCCCAAAATGGCCCCTTACCTGTTTGGTGAGCGCAATCGCATTCACATTATCAATCTTGAACATACTCTGCCCATGCTGCGTAGCGCGCTGGCTTTTATTGAGCAGGTGTCGCGCAAACATGGTCGGGTTCTTTTTGTAGGTACCAAACGCCAGGCGCGTGAAGCGGTAGAGCAGGAAGCTCGTCGTTGTGGCGCCTTTTTTGTCAATCAACGCTGGCTTGGTGGTACCCTGACCAACTTTAAAACCATTCGCCAGTCTATTCGTCGTCTGGACGAGTTGGACCAGATGTCAGCCGATGGCACGCTTGAAAAGCTGACCAAAAAAGAAGGCCTAACCCTGTCGCGTGAGCGTGACAAACTGGAACGCAGTCTTGGTGGTATCAAGGAAATGAATGGTCTGCCCGATGCTATTTTTGTGATTGATGTGGGTCATGAAAATATTGCGGTGCAGGAAGCGCGCAAGTTGGGTATTCCGGTAATTGGTGTGGTCGATAGCAACTGCGATCCGTTGCTGATTGATTACCCCATTCCAGGCAACGATGATGCTACCCGTGCTATCCGTCTTTATGCTTCGCTGGTGGCCGATGCCATTTTGGCCGGTCGGCAAGGTGGTGAAGTGGATTTGCTGGACGAATTCGTCGAAGTGGACGAAGAAACCATTGAAATTGACGCCGATTAACGCATTCACCACATAACCGAGGAGTTTACATGGCTATTAGTGCACAACAGGTTAAAGAACTGCGTGAGCGCACCGGCGCCGGCATGATGGAATGCAAAACTGTTCTGACTGAAGCGGACGGAGATATGGAAGCGGCCATTGATCTGCTGCGCACCCGTGGTTTGGCCAAGGCCGACAAGAAGGCCAGCCGGGTAGCGGCGGAGGGCGTCATTGTTACTGCGCTGAGTGCAGACCAGAAGCAGGGCGTGGTGCTGGAAGTGAACTGCGAGACCGATTTTGTGGCCAAGAATGATGATTTTCTGGCCTTGGCCAAGGATTGTGCCGGGCAGGCTCTGCAACAGGGTCTGAAACAAATAGAGGCACTGGTGGCGGATGCGTCCATTGAAGAGCGGCGCAAGACCCTGGTCAGCAAGCTGGGTGAAAACATCAGTTTGCGGCGTTTGCAGCACTTGCAGGTCAAGGAAGGCGTGGTTGGAGCCTATATACATGGCAGCCGCATCGGGGTGATAGTGGCACTGGAAGGTCAGGCGGCTACGGAAGAACTCGGTAAGGATGTGGCCATGCACGTGGCTGCAGCCCGTCCGGAAGTGGTTCGTCCTGATCAGGTCTCTGCAGAACGTCTGGCCCGGGAAAAGGATATTCTGGTCGCCCAGGCCGCTGATAGTGGCAAGCCTGCTGATATTGTTGAAAAAATGATATCCGGTCGGCTCAACAAGCTGGTCAATGAAATTGCGCTGACCGGGCAACCTTTTGTGAAAGATCCGGATAAGAGCGTAGGGCAGTTGGTCAAGGGTTTTTCGGGAGTGGAAGTCGTCGAATTCATCCGTTTTGAGGTGGGTGAAGGTATCGAAAAAGCACCCACGGCAGACTTCGCCAGCGAAGTAATGGCGCAAGTCCGGGGGTCCTGAATGACCGCTCCCCGGTACTCACGTGTTCTCCTGAAACTCAGTGGGGAGGCCTTGATGGGGGATGGGCAGTATGGCGTAGACCGCGAGGTTGTACGCCGTATGGCTCGTGAAATCAAGGAGGTGGTCTCGTCTGGTGTGCAGGTCGCCATTGTCATTGGTGGTGGCAATATTTTCCGGGGGATGGCCAAGGCCGCCGAAGGTATGGACCGTGCCACTGCTGATTATATGGGGATGCTGGCGACAGTAATGAATGCTCTTGCGGTTCAGGATGCCCTGGAGCATTTAGGCCTGCCGACGCGGGTACTTTCCGCCCTGCATATAGAGCAGGTCGCTGAACCCTATATCCGTAGGCGTGCCATTCGCCATCTGGAAAAAGGTCGGGTAGTGATTTTTGGTGCTGGCACGGGTAATCCTTTTTTTACCACGGATACAGCCGCCAGTCTGCGGGCTGTGGAAATCAATGCCGAGCTGGTTCTGAAAGGAACCAAGGTGGATGGCGTGTATACGGATGATCCGGTCACCCACCCCGAGGCCATGCGTTACCGTGAATTGTCTTACAGTCAGGTTCTGGAGCAGAATCTTCAGGTGATGGATGCGACAGCTATTACCCTATGTCGTGATAATGATATGCCCATCATCGTTTTTTCCATCAACAAATCCGGCGCTTTGATGCGGGTAATGCTGGGTGAAGAGGAAGGCACCTCGGTGCGTAGAGAGGTTCCATGAGTATTCAGGAAATCAAAAAAGACGCTGAAACCCGGATGAAAAAAAGCATCGAATCCCTCAAGGGGGAGTTGACGCGTCTGCGTACCGGTCGCGCCAGTGCTGGCTTGCTGGATCATGTAATGATTGATTATTACAATGCTCCCACCCCACTGGCCCAGGTGGCTTCGGTTTCCGTAGCCGATGCCCGTTCTTTGGTGGTGACACCCTGGGAAAAAAACCTGATCCCAAAAATTGATAAAGCCATTCGCGATGCTGGACTGGGACTGAATCCGGTGGCCGGTTCGGACAATATTCGTGTACCTCTGCCGGCCCTTTCTGAAGAGCGGCGCAAGGAAATGGTGAAAGTAGTCCGGCAGGAAGGCGAAGGTGCCCGGGTGGCCATTCGCAATATCCGTCGTGACAGTATTTCTCAGGTCAAGGACCTTCATAAGCAAAAAGTCATTTCCGAAGACGAAGAACGTCAGGCAGAAGAGGCTTTTCAGAAGCTGACTGATCGCTTTGTAGATGAAGTAGATGCCGTGGTGGAGGCCAAGGAAGCTGACCTCATGGAGGTCTGAGTATTATGGCTGTACTGCCTGGATCAGAAGCGCCTAAGTTCCCTCGCCATGTTGCGGTCATTATGGATGGCAATGGCCGCTGGGCGTATCGGCAGCATTTACCCCGTGTGGCCGGTCATCGACGGGGAGCTGAAGTCGTCCGGGAGATGGTTCAGTCCTGTGTAGACCTGGGTATTCCCCATCTCACTCTCTTTGCGTTTAGCACTGAAAACTGGCGGCGGCCTCCTCTGGAGGTGCGTCTGCTCATGAATCTGTTCCGCTTGCTCCTGAAGCGGGAAGCCCGCAAGTTGCATGAAAATGGGGTGCGCTTACGGATTATCGGCGATCGCAGTGCGCTGGAACAGGATATCCGTCAGTTGATTGAAGAAGCTGAAAATCTTACCCGGGATAATACACGTCTGCAACTCAACCTCGCAGTAAATTACGGTGGACGTTGGGATATCGCCCAGGCTACACGCGCTGCAATTGCTGCCTATCAGTCTGCAGACTTGAATCTGCAGGATCTCAGTGAGCAGGATATTGCCCAACATCTGAGTCTTGCCGATGGACCCGAGCCGGATTTGTTGATTCGTACGGGTGGGGAAGAACGCATCAGTAATTTTCTGGTCTGGCAACTGGCGTACACAGAATTCTATTTTACCGACACGCTCTGGCCGGATTTTGATCGCGCCTCTCTGGAACACGCACTGCATTCTTTTGCACATCGTCAAAGGCGTTTTGGACGTACTGGTGATCAGGTTCTGGAGGGCGATTGCTTCGTCAGCGACTGATCACCGCCGCCTTTTTGTTGCTGCTGGTTTTTGTCCTGATTTTTCAGGCTTCCTCTCAGATTTTCCTGGTTTTTTTAATGCTGCTCGCCCTGCTTGCCGGACAGGAATGGGGTCGCCTCAGCTTATTCTCCAGGTCTTTTGCCCTGCTTCTGGGGCTGTCGCTCGCGCTGCTTTTGCTGCTGCCGCTTTGGTTAAATAACCTGATCGGTCCCATGTTGGCAGATGTTTCGGTAGCCGCATGGTTATTATGGGCGGTGCTGATGCTTGCTGTGTCACCCAGCATGCTACATAGAGCTTCACTTTGGCAGCGTCCGCTTACGGGTTTCCTGCTTTTGCCAGCTTTTTTGCCAGCTTTCTGGTTTGCCTTGCAACTTCAGCGTCAGTCCCCCCATCAACTTTTGTGGGTGATTTTGATAATCAGCGCAGGAGATGTAGGTGCCATGACATTTGGGAAACTGTGGGGCCGGCGGCGGCTGATCCCACAGGTCAGTCCGGGCAAAACCTGGGAAGGCCTCCTGGGTGGCTTGCTTGCCAGCGCCATTGTGGGCACACTGGGCGCATGGATCTGGCTGGGGGCTCACCCTCTCGTATTATGCTCAGGGGCTTTGCTGGGAGTGGTGACAGCAATATTTGCAGTCATTGGTGACCTGGCAGAAAGTTATCTCAAACGCCGCGCAGATCGTAAGGATAGCGGGCAATTACTGCCGGGACACGGTGGTTTGCTTGACCGTCTGGACAGTATCAGCGCGGGTATTCCGGTTTTTGTAGCCGGGCTTTACTATCTGGGTTGGTGGAAATGACAAGAGGCATCTGCATACTCGGAGCCACGGGCTCCATTGGGAAAAGCACCCTGGACGTGCTTTCACGCCATTCCGATGTATTCCGGGTGGTGGCCTTAACGGGTAATCATCGTGTTGCGGAGATGCTGGCACTCTGCA
>NZ_JBYCKP010000653.1:0-1888 GCF_057473445.1 Acidithiobacillus sp. TH-A36
CGCCCTCGCCGCTGGTATTGGATGACATGGACCCGTTCGCCAAGACAAAGCCCGCCACACCATAAGGGGCCAAGTGGTGGACCATGTGCTGCACCCAAGCGAAGTTGGCATTGCCCGTGGGCGGTATGCCGTACTGCCAGCGTTTGTCCTCTCTGAGCAGATCGCCGCCCCAATCGGATATGTTGAAGGGGGGATTGGCGAGAATGTAATCGGCGCGCAAATCGGGATGCAGGTCTTTGTGAAAGGTGTCTGCCGCTTCTACCCCCAAATCCGCCTCAATCCCACGAATGGCGAGATTCATGAGGGCCAGCTTCCACGTATTGGGATTGGATTCTTCCCCGTAAACGCTGATGTCGCCCACTTTGCCACCGTGGGCTTCGATGAACTTTTCCGACTGGACGAACATGCCACCGGACCCGCAACAGGGGTCATAGATGCGCCCTTTATAGGGGGCCAGCATGGTGACCAAGGTTCGGACTACGGATGCCGGGGTGTAGAACTCACCACCACGTTTCCCTTCGGCACTGGCAAAACGGCCCAGAAAGTATTCATAGACCCGCCCCAAGGTATCACGGGCCTGATGTTCTGCCGTCCCCAAGCCAATGGTGCCGATGAGGTCCACCAGTTCACCCAGACGGCGCTGATCCAGCGTAGGGCGGGCATAGCCCTTGGGCAGGATGTTTTTAAGGTGGGGATTTTCTTTCTCGATCTCGGTCATGGCGTCATCAATGCGCTTGCCGATATCGGTCTGTTTGGCGGCGGCTTGGATCACTGGCCAGCGTGCCGAAGCCGGTACCCAGAACACGCCTTCTGCCGTGTATTCGTCGCGGTCTTCGACGGCATACGTCCCGGCCTCTTCCCGGATGATTTCTGTATATCTATCGGCAAAGCGGTCCGAGATGTATTTCAGGAAGATGAGTCCCAGCACCACATGCTTGTAGTCGGCAGCATCCAGATGGCCGCGCAGTTTGTCGGCAGTAGCCCAGAGTTTGGATTCGAGGCTGCTGGTGTCTTCAGTCTTCTTTTTGGCTGGTCTGCGTGGCATGGTGTCCCCTTTTGATTTTGTGTTGTTATATCATGAAAAGGCGGGATGAGGTGAGCGGGTGTGACTGGAATCGGGTGCAGGGTTGGACTAAAATTCAACGAGTTGTAGCCTTGCGTAAAAAACCTTGTGAATCCTTCAAACCGTTAGAGGGCAAAATATGACCACACGGGAATTTTTTCTTTCTGCGACGTTTACGGCAGGGCTGATGTTCATAGTGTCATCGGTAGTTCTTGCCATTGGCATTGTTTACGGTTCAGTAACCCCTTTGTTTTACGTGATCTCTGCTGGCCACCAAAATAAAGGTTGAAGATGAAAATTACACCAGTTTTTATAAAAAATGAATGGAATTGTTTTGTAAAACACCTTGCTCTGGCGTGAGTCAATGACAGACAGTGATATCAAAGCGTTTTATTCGCCAAACATAACCTTCAGATTTTTCTATAGTTATGGTTCTATCGCCTTAATTATCCTGATCTTTGAGGTCGTAGCATTCCATTACGCGGACAATCGCCCAACATTGTGGGTGACGTGGGTCACCATGAGTTCTTTTGTAGGCGGGTTTTGGATATTGCAGAGATACAAGCCTACCAGAATATCCATTCACCCTCATAATTATTTTTATGTCGTCAAGAATGTAGAATCTGTTATTTCGGAATTACCCATCATCCTTGAGCAGGAAAGAAAGTTTTACGGTTTTTCCCACGGCTATAGAAAAGTAGAAAATGGGGATAGTAGCGTATCATTCATCCCTGTTGGGAAACTGTATGGGGCAGGTGACAGCTTTTATAAAAGCATGATTGGAAAAGTAACGGTATTTTCTGGCACAACGGGAATCGTTGAAGT
>NZ_JBYCKP010000654.1:0-2112 GCF_057473445.1 Acidithiobacillus sp. TH-A36
CGATATGCGTGATAGTAATCCCGTGGCCTTGCTGACCTGGCTTGCTGATCGTTTAAATGATTTTGGCTTGGCTTATCTACATTTAATGCGCGGAGACTTTTACGGCCATCAATCAGGGGATATTTTGTCTCCAGCGCGGAAATATTACCGTGGAGCTTTGATTGCCAACATGGGTTACTCGCCAGGAAAAGCCAAAGAAGCTGTAACTTCTGGCATGGTTGATGCCATTGCGTTTGGGACCGCCTTCCTGGCAAATCCAGATTTGCCAGATCGGATTCATGCAGGCTATCCCTTGAATGCTCCTGATCAATCCACTTTTTATTCTACTGGGCCAAAAGGATATACCGACTATCCGGCGTATAACAAAGGCTAGCTTTGGTAAATAATACAGGGCGAGATGAATACCTATTATTCCTTTAGTTATCCTCTCAATTTCCACAATATTTCCTCTCTGGCCCGGAGAGGAATTAATGTGTCCACCCCACAGGGATAGCTTTCGGGAACCGTCCAACCCCGTTTTTCCAGAGTAATGTGCCCCTGATTACGAGGGAGCTGGTAGAAATCCGGTCCATGAAAACTGGCAAAGGCTTCCAGCCGGTCCAGAGCGCCTGCGGCTTCAAAAACTTCTGCATAAAGTTCAATGGCTGCATGGGCGGTGTAAATTCCGGCACAGCCGCAGGCCGACTCCTTATCCTGACGTGGGTGGGGGGCGCTGTCCGTACCGAGAAAATATTTGGGATTACCACTGGTAGCGGCTTGAATCAGTGCCTGGCGGTGGGTTTCCCGTTTGAGAATCGGCAGGCAGTAATGGTGGGGACGAACCCCACCGACAAACAGGGCATTGCGATTGAGGAGCAGGTGGTGAGCGGTGATGGTGGCCGCTATCTGCTTTCCGGCATCGGCAACAAATTGGGTGGCGGTGCGGGTGGTGATATGTTCGAGAACCATGCGCAGATCCGGAAAATTGCGGGTCAGGGGCAGCAGATGGCGTTCTATGAATACGGCTTCCCGATCAAAAATATCAATATCCGGATCGGTCACTTCTCCATGCAGGAGCAGCGGCAGATCCATTTTTTCCATGGCTTCCAGAACGTTGTATACGCGTTTGAGGTCGGTGACACCGTTTTCCGAGTGGGTGGTTGCGCCCGCCGGATAGTATTTCACTGCCTGTACAAAACCGCTGCATTTGGCTTTTTCGATTTCACTCACGGTGGTGTTATCGGTGAGATAAAGGATCATGAGGGGTTGAAATTCCGATGTCGGCTCTAGTGCAGCAACAATCCGGTCACGATAAGCGGTGGCAAGTTCCACCGTGGTGACGGGCGGTTTCAGGTTGGGCATGACGATGGCCCGACCAAAACGTCGGGCACTGTCAGGAAGCACCGAGGCCATATTGGCCCCGTCACGCAGATGCAGATGCCAGTCGTCGGGACGAGTCAGGGTGAGTTCTTGCACAGCATCATCCTCCGCTTGTTGAGATCATACTGGATGATATGTTGCTGGCGCGATATTTTTCAATCGGGCACTGCGGACCGCTCAGATTTTTGGTGGGCGGCTTCCCTGGCTTTTTTGGCTGCTGCAGCGCTGTGAACCTGCAGGCTATGGTCAATGGTGGTAGCTTCCTGAGGATTCAGGCAGCCTATCAGCGACAAAAGACTATGGGCTTCTGCAAAGCGCTGCATCCGAATTGTCGTTCCATGTGGTTGCTCGCAAACCACTACCGGTCGCCAGTCTACCGGCAGATGGACAAAAACGGTCCGTCCATCAGCCGATGATTGGCTGGCGGGTAGCCCCCGGATAGGCCACCCATAAAAATGATGGGATAGACTGAGTCATCTAACAAGCGATGCTGTATTACGGAAAGCCTATAGCAGCTCTTTCATTTGATATAAAACGGCCAATGCTTCCCTGGGGCTGGTGTTGTCAGGGTCCATTTGCTCCAGGAGTTCCAGTGCGGGGTGGGGTGATGCTGCAAATAGGGGAATTTGCGCCGGTGGATTTTGTGCGGGTACCGGATTGGGTAATATGCTTGGTCGTGCAGAGCTCGAATTTTCAAGTAACTGCAGCCGTACCTTGGCAGTGCTGACCACCTTTTCTGGAATGCCGGCCAGG
>NZ_JBYCKP010000655.1:0-11722 GCF_057473445.1 Acidithiobacillus sp. TH-A36
GAAGATGAGTATCGGGATTACGGAACCAGGCACTGAAACTTTGGGATTGTTGCCGATGCCAGGCAACCCAGATCGCCAGAATCAAGGCGATGATCACTGGAGGTAAATAAGACCAGGCACGCAAACTGTCTGCGGTCAGAAAAAGGGGAATCAGCGCCCATACGGCCAGCGGATAAAACCATGCGCGCAAGGTTTTCACAAAAACAAAAAGAGTTTGTTCAGAATTTTGGGTAGTGCCATATTCATACGTCACCGACCACTGCACTACATCTGTAACCTTCACCACGAACTGTCTCAATCAAGGGCGCGTGACCGTATTCGTCAAGAACCCGCCGTAAACGGCGGATATGGACATCGACAGTGCGTTCTTCGATAAAACTTTGTCTGCCCCAAATCTGATCCAACAACATGTCGCGAGAAAAAACCCGATCAGGATTGGTCACAAACAGGCGCAACAAACGAAATTCCGTGGGCCCCAGATGCAACTGGACATCTTTGACATAAACCCGATGCGCGCGCAGGTCGACATGCAACTCACCCAGCTTCACCACACCGGCAGAATTATTACCATAACTGCGGCGCAACAAGGCGTTGACGCGGGCCACCAGCTCACGTGGTGAAAAGGGCTTGGCCAGATAATCATCTGCCCCCGATTCCAGGCCATGCACCCTATCCCCTTCCTCACCCCGGGCAGTCAGAAGAATGATCGGCAGTTTTTGGGTTTCTTCACAACGACGCAAGGCCCGACACCAGGCAAGACCATTTTCACCCGGTAGCATCCAGTCCAGAATAACGAGCTGAGGTGCCCAACTCTGGAGCGCCGGCTCAGCGGATTCCACACTGCCTTCGCAACGCACCTCAAAACCCTGACGATTCAGGGCAACCCGCAACAATTCCTGAATACCCTCTTCATCCTCAACAACCAGAATGCGTGCAGAGGAAATCTTTTCTTCTTCCATATCTGCCTTATCTCGGATTGACGCCCCTTCCCCCGGCATTGTGACTGATCAGCGGGGGGTCTGCCAAGCCGAAAAACCAGACAGATACTGTCCAGCAACATTTATGAGCGGATTTTATCGATCCCGAAACCGATTCCCACCACCAGTCGGACGTGAAGGCGCCCGGCGCTGAACGCCGGGCGCGGTCGGACGACGCGTATGCGGCGCATGCGGCTGACTGGAAAAGCTTTGCTTGGGCTCGAAACCCACAATGGTTTCTTTAGTAAAGGAGCGCTTCAGAAGTTTCTCTACGTCCGCCAATTGTTTACGTTCATCGACGCTGACCAGAGAAACCGCCTGACCATTATTCCCGGCGCGGCCAGTACGCCCAATGCGGTGCACATAGTCCTCCGGCACATGCGGCAGTTCAAAGTTCACTACATGGGGCAACTCACTGATATCAATACCTCGTGCTGCAATGTCCGTAGCCACCAACACCCGCACCTTACCTTCCTTGAATTCAGCCAAGGCACGAGTACGGGCACCCTGGCTTTTATCACCGTGAATGGCCATGGCCTGCATGCCCCCCTGGGAGAGATGTTTCGCCAGTCGATCCGCACCATGCTTGGTTCGGGTAAACACCAGCACCTGATGCCATTGTTGTTCACCGATAAGATGGGTCAGGAGTTCTCTTTTACGATCCTGATCCACCGCCAAAAAGCGCTGGGAAACCGTATCGGCAGTGGCGTTACGACTGGCCACTTCGACACTGACCGGATTATTCAGGAGGCCGTCTGCCAGGGTTCTGATTTCCGGGGAAAAAGTTGCAGAAAACAACAGGTTCTGACGCTTTTTGGGCAACACTGCCAGAATCCGTCGAATATCCCGGATAAAACCCATATCCAGCATACGATCCGCTTCATCCAGAACCAGAATTTCAACATGCGACAAATCCACACTGCGTTGCTGAATATGATCCAGAAGGCGCCCTGGTGTGGCCACCAGCACGTCCACACTGCGTCGCAACTTCTGCATTTGTGGATTGATTTTGACGCCACCAATCAGAATCAGGGAGCGGAGAGACAGATGTCGCCCGTAAAGCTGCACACTTTCTTCTACCTGAGCAGCCAGTTCCCGGGTAGGGACCAACACCAGGGCCCGCACGCTGGAGGGACCATGAAACGCAGTTTCCGACGTGGCGGCCAGTTTGTGGAGAATCGGCATGGCAAAAGCAGCTGTTTTGCCCGTACCGGTTTGCGCACCGGCAAGTAAATCCACTCCAGACATGACCACTGGTATGGCTTGTTCCTGAATAGGTGTGGGGGTGGTATAACCGCGTTCCGCTGCAGCACGCCAGATGGGCTCGGAAAGTCCGAGAGATGCAAAATCAGACGACATGGGATTTACTCCAAAAACACCGGCCTCGCCGCTAGGGCGTCAGTCTGGGCAGACGCTTCTCAAGGTGGGGACCAATGCAAAGGGCCATCATATAGACTGTATCATGATGGCAAACGTGACTTTATCAGAATATAAACATAAATACGAGAATAAAATGAGTTAATCGGCAAATCTCGCCATCAAAGCTTCGATCTGATCCAGCCGCCACCGATCAGACGCTCGCCCTGATAACACACCGCCGCCTGACCGGGAGTAATAGCCCGTTGTGCTTCATGAAAGTGAATTTCAGCACGACCATCTTCCTTCAGGAGCAACAGCCCCGGCTCCGGGCGTGAGCGATACCGCAATTTGACGGTCACAGTGTGTTCATCCGAAGCAGACAGGGGCGTCAGCCAGTTGCAGTCCTGCAAAAAGGCCTGAGGCTGATACAATTCATTTTCGCTACCGACTCGTACCTGATTACGAACCGGATCCAGGGCCAGCACGTAGCGCGGCTGACCACTGCCGCCCCCCAGACCTTTGCGCTGTCCTACGGTAAAATTCAGGGTTCCGGAATGATGCCCGATGACTTGACCGCTGCTATCGACCATCTCCCCTTCCTGCTCCATATCAAGGCCGGCATAATCCGCCAGGAAACGCCGGTAGTCCCCGTCCGGAACAAAACAGATATCCTGAGAGTCCTGCTTGGCTGCCACCGGCAAAGCGTGCCGCTGGGCGATGGCCCGAACCGCGTCCTTATTCATTTCACCCACCGGGAAACGCAGCTGCGGCAGCAGACCGGCATTCAGCGCAAACAGAAAATAGGACTGATCTTTTGCTGCGTCCTCACCCCGCAGCAAAGACATACCGGAAGACGTTTCCTGAAGACGGGCATAATGACCCGTACCGAGAATCGTGGCACCCAGCTTTTTACCTTCTTCCAACAGGGCATCGAACTTGAGAAACTGATTGCAGCGGGCACAGGGATTGGGCGTTCGCCCCGCCTGATATTCTGCCACAAACACATCCACAACCTGCTGGCGAAAAGCCTCGCGATAATCCAGAACCTGATAAGGGATATTGAGCCGGGCACAGACTTCGGCTGCGTCTTCAATATCTTTCTCGTCGCAACAACGACTTTTCGGCCAGAGGCGCATGGTGACGCCGATCAGATCATAGCCTTGTTCCTGCATGAGAATTGCTGCTACCGCAGAGTCTACGCCGCCGGAAAGTGCCACCAATGCCTTGGGTGCCGCCATGTTAACCTGCCCTTAGTCCCGCTCTGCCAGCCAGGCCATCTGGATGGCTTCGAGGACCCCTTCACTGGACTTTTCAGGATCATCATCAAAATCTGCAAGTTCGACAATCCAGCGATGCAAATCTGTAAATCGGAGCAACTGCACATCCGCATCGGGATGTGCTTCATCCAGCGCGAAAACAATATCCATGGTATCACCCCAATGCATCAGTGCCGCTCCTTTTCCAGATTGATGGTGTACTTGGGTATTTCAATGACGAGAGGGGTTTCCGCCACTTTGGCCTGACAACTCAGGCGCGAAGTGGGCTCAAGACCCCAGGCCTTGTCAAGAAGATCCTCCTCTTTTTCTTCGGCGGCTTCGAGGCTGTCAAAACCTTCCCGCAAAATGACATGACAGGTCGTACAGGCACAGGACATTTCACAGGCATGTTCAATCGCTATATGGTTGCGCATGGCCGCAGCAATAATGGTTTCTCCCGGCTCCGCCTCAAACTCCGCTCCTTCGGGGCAAAGTTCAGCATTGGGCAGTACTTGTATTTTAGTCATTCACTCTCCCAGGTCATCTATGGAACGGCCGGCAATAGCCCGCCGCAAGGCACTATCCATGCGTCGTTGCACCAGAGGTTCGGCTGCAGCTTCCACTGCCTCGGCGGCTTTACTGATGGCATCTGCGTCACTGCCTGCCAGACACTGCTCTAAATGCTCACTGGCGGCATCCAATTGGGCTTTTTCGTCCGCTTGCAGCAAGGCAGCATCAGTCGATAAGGCACCTTGCAAGGCTTCACGCACCCTTTCCCCTTCCACCCGTGCTTCGGAAAGACGCCGATGCGCTATGTCTTCAGCTCCATGCGCAAAAGAATCCTGGAGCATGCGGGCAATTTCCTCGTCATTGAGGCCAAAACTGGGTTTAACCAGCACCTCGGAACGCACGCCCGTACTAGTTTCTTCTGCAGATACCGTCAACAAGCCATCGGCATCAACCTGAAAGGTCACGCGAATCCGGGCAGCTCCGGCTACCATAGGGGGAATCCCCCGCAAACTGAAACGCGCCAGAGAGCGACAATCCTGCACCAGGTCCCGCTCCCCCTGGAGCACATGAATGCTCATGGCCGTCTGGCCGTCCTTGAAAGTCGTGAACTCCTGGGCTTTGGCAGCGGGGATAGGGGTATTCCTGGGTATAATTTTTTCCACCAACCCGCCCATGGTCTCCAGGCCCAAAGAAAGGGGTAAAACATCCATCAACAGTAAATCTTCACGCTGATTGCCCACCAACGCATCGGCCTGAATGGCCGCACCCAAAGCCACCACCTGATCAGGATCAATATCAGTCAATACCGGCTGCTGAAAAAATTCGGATACCAGACGACGCAGGGCCGGAACCCGGGTTGCCCCTCCCACTAACACCACCCCATCCACATCCGCCACTTTCAGACCCGCATCACGCAGGGCGCGCCGGCAGGCCGGAAGGGTGCGCTGCAAAACAGGCTGAATGAGGGTTTCAAGCTGCTTTCGCGTCAATTGGATGACGCGGGGAGCACCCTGCCCGGAGTCCAGCGTCAGCTCAACCTGCTCCTGATCTGTCAGGGCTTCCTTGGCCTGCCGCGCCTGTTGCAGAACTTGACGACGCCAGAGTGGATCATCCAGATGGATACCACTCTCCGCCATCAACCATTCAGCGATGGCATGGTCCATGTCATCGCCACCCAGGGCCGTATCGCCGGCAGTTGCCAGCACTTCAAACACTCCCGCCTGCAGGCGTAAAATGGAGATATCAAAAGTGCCGCCGCCGAGGTCATAAATGGCAAAAAGACCTTCACTTTTTTTATCCAGTCCATACGCCACTGCCGCCGCCGTGGGCTCGGCCAGCAGGCGCAAAACATTCAAGCCAGCAAGTCGGGCAGCATCTTTGGTCGCCTGCCGCTGCGCCTCATCAAAATAGGCGGGCACGGTAATGACGGCACCCTCGGGCTCAGATCCCAGCGTTTCCACGGCCAGATCTTTCAGAACCTTAAGAATTTCTGCAGAAACCTCAACGGGGGACTTTTCACCCGCACGCGTGCGCAGACGAATCATGCCTTCAGCGGGTACCAGATCGTAGGGTAAGTGCCCGGCCAAAAGTTGGACGTCTTCATGACCACGACCCATAAAACGCTTGACCGAAGCAATAGTGTTGTGGGGATCCTGCCCCGCTGCCGCCTGTGCCGGATAACCCACAACCACCTTGTCGTCTTCGCAGTAGCGCACCACCGAGGGTAACAAATATTGCCCGTCATGGTTGCGCATGACCGTCGGCAGCGCAGACAAAACGGAAGCTACCAGAGAATGGGTAGTTCCCAGATCAATCCCGACAGCCAGCCGCCGCTGATGCGGATCAGCAGTCATGCCCGGTTCTGCAATTTGCATTAAAGCCATGCTATAGCACCTTGTTTGTTCATGATAAAAAGCTCTGCGTATGGTCCCTGCAAAGCAACTACGCCAGGCTTTATCTTAAAAGTTCGTGTGACATATCCAAAAACTACAGATTTTGCAAAGACTCTTCGCCACGATCAATTTCACCCAGGAGTTTGTCCAGAAACTGTAACTCACGCAGTACAGATCCAGCCTCGTCAACCTGTTCACAGGGCAGCTTTTTCAAGAGGATGTGAAGCTTGTTTACCGCTTTGGATGAAGCGTCTTCCACTTCTCCACGCAATTGGTCCAACCCGTTCTGGTCCCTGGCTGCAAGCACATCTTCCAGACGCTCCCGATACATCATCTGGGTCATCAGCAGTGACGGATCAGCTACCTTGACCTGCTCACCCAGGGCATCAATTTCCTGACGTTGCAACAAATAGTCCGCACGCTTCAGGGGATCACGCAGTACCGCCAGCGCTTCATTCAGCCGGGTACTCCACTCCAGGGAAAAGCGCCGGGTCGTCGCATCTGCCCGGGCAAAGCGGTCGGGATGCAGGATTTTCTGCAACTGCAATACCTGACTCCGTAATTCCTGCAGATTCAGATCATAGCTTTCCGGCAACCCGACCACACCGAACAGTGACAACTCCGCACGAAAGGGCTGAATGGCCCCACAGGAATGACAAAGTGCGGGGGGAGCATTGAGCTCCGCCCCGCACTGAATGCATACTTCCGCCATCAGGTCGTGAAGCTCTCGCCGCAGCCGCAGGAGTCCTTCACATTGGGGTTGTTGAAGCGAAACCCTTCATTCAGGCCTTCACGGGTAAAATCCAGCTCCGTCCCGTCCAGATAAATAAGGCTTTTCGGATCCACGAACAGACTCACATCATCATGGGGAAAAACCATATCTTCCGGATTGGGGGCATCCACAAATTCCATCACATAGGATAAGCCGGAGCAGCCGCTGGTTTTGACACCAATACGGATTCCCAGGCCTTTACCACGTTTGGCTATGCTCTTGCGAACCTGCTGGACTGCGCTTTCCGATAAAGTCAAAGCCATGACCGTATCCTTAGTGTGCCACCTGGGCGGCAGCCACTTCAGCATGACTGTGCCCGGCACCCTGCTTGCTGCGATAGTCTTCCACAGCCGCCTTGATAGCATCTTCTGCCAGCACAGAACAGTGGATTTTGACGGGGGGCAGTTCCAGCTCTTCGGCAATATGACTGTTTTTGATCGTCATGGCCTCGTCAAGTGTTTTACCCTTGACCCACTCGGTAACCAGTGAGCTGGAGGCAATGGCCGAACCGCAACCATAAGTCTTGAACTTGGCATCTTCGATGATGCCCTGCTCGTTTACCTTGATCTGCAGACGCATGACGTCTCCACATGCGGGCGCGCCTACCATGCCGGTGCCAACCCCACTATCATCCTTGTCCATCGCCCCGACATTCCGGGGATTTTCATAATGATCGATCACTTTTTCGCTGTATGCCATGACTATTCTCCTTGCTTGAGGGCCTTAATGTGCGGCCCACTGAATACTGTTAAGATCTATGCCTTCCAGATGCATTTCCCAAAGCGGTGACAACTCCCGCAATTTGCCCACCTTGCCCGCAATCAACTCGATGGTGGCATCGATTTCCGCCTCGGTCGTAAAGCGCCCAATACCGAAACGAATGGAACTATGGGCCAACTCATCGGACTTACCCAGTGCCCGAAGCACGTAAGACGGCTCCAGACTGGCTGAAGTACAGGCTGAACCGCTGGAAACCGCGATTTCCTTCAGCGCCATAATCAGAGATTCGCCTTCAACAAAGGCAAAACTGATGTTCAGGTTATGCGGAACCCGATGTTCCATGCTGCCATTAATATAGGTTTCCTCAACACGATCCTGAATGCCTTTGAGCAGACGATCGCGCAATTTACCAATTCTTTGGGCATCAGCATCCATCAATTGAACGGCCAGTTCCGCAGCTGCTCCCATACCAACAATCTGGTGCGTGGGCAAAGTGCCTGAACGCATGCCCCGTTCGTGACCACCACCATGCACCTGAGCCTCCACGCGCACCCGGGGCTTACGCCGGACATACAGAGCACCGATGCCTTTGGGGCCATAAATCTTGTGTCCGGACACGCTCATCATGTCCGCCTGAATGGCTTCTACATCTACTGGTATCTTACCCAGGGCCTGCACCGCATCCACATGAAAAAGTACCTTGTGCGTCCGCAAAATCCGGCCAATTTCTTCCATGGGCTGGATGACACCGATCTCATTATTCACGAACAGCACCGAGGCGATGATGGTATCTGGGCGAATGGCGGCTTCGAAAGCCTTCAGATCGAGCAGACCATCTTCCTGAACCTCCAGATAAGTGACCTCAAAACCTTCCCGCTCCAACTGACGGCAGGTGTCCAGAGTCGCTTTGTGCTCGGTGCGCAGGGTGATAATGTGCTTGCCCTTGCCGGAATAAAAATGCGCCGCGCCTTTCAGGGCCAGATTGGTGGCTTCTGTTGCGCCTGAGGTCCAGACAATTTCCCGGGGATCCGCATGAAGCGCATCCGCCACCTGCTGACGGGCTTTTTCGACGGCCTTTTCTGCTGTCCAGCCATAAGCATGGGAACGGCTCGCTGCATTGCCAAAATCATGGGTCAAATAAGGCAGCATCTGTTCCAACACCTGTGGGTCTACCGGCGTGGTCGCCTGATAATCCAGATAAATGGGACGATCCGGGTCAATCAGCAAGGGTTTCTTGCTTTCCAGGTCGATAATTTGGGGTTGATTCATTTTCTGCACCTCACGGTATCAAGCGGTATCATGTGTTGCCGCACGCAACGCATGACGATTTTGCATACGAACAGGCACACCCTGCGCCGATTCTTTTTGTAAATGTCGGGCAACCAGATCACCCAAGGTGATATTCCCGAGAAAACTGGCGATACGCTCGCCCAATTCTTCCCACAAATCATGGGTCAGGCATTGCTGGCCTTCACCCTTGCAGCAGTTTTGTGGTTCTCCACCACATTGGGTTGTACTGATGGACTCATTAACCGCCTCGACAATCATGGTCAGGGGAATTTCCGAATCCGGCACAGCCAGCCGATAACCCCCACCAGGCCCACGTACACTTTCAATCAGCCCGAAGCGCCGCATACGTCCAAACAACTGCTCAAGATAAGCCACCGATATTTGCTGACGTTGGGAAACATCCGCTACCGTCACCACGCCGTCACTCTGGTGCAGAGCCAAATCCAGCATGGCTGTCACGGCATAGCGGCCTTTCGTCGTCAATTTCATATCAGGTAACCTATGCTGCACATCCTACTATCTGTACTAATTTAGTCAAGTATTCTGTTTTGAAGTTCCCTGTTCAGCAGAATCCGGCTCTGCTTCCAGAGAACAAGCGATTTCCTCGACCGGCATCAAGGCTTCACGCGGCTGTAATTGTTGCAATCCGGACCTGATCTGGGTGATTTCGGCATCCTGACGATGCATGTGTTCAAGCATGCATTCTATCGCTCGCGCTACCGGGTCAGGCATCTGCCCGGTCAGTCCATAGGCCTCAAAATTATCCGGGTGTTGTTCCCCTTTATTCACGATCCGGCCGGGAATCCCCACCACTGTCGCCCCTGCCGGAACCGATTTGACCACGACCGCATTGGAACCAACCCGGGCCTGATCGCCAACCATAATGGGTCCCAGCACTTTGGCCCCCGCGCCGACAATCACGCCATTACCCAATGTGGGATGACGCTTGCCCGGTTGCCAGGACGTTCCACCCAGGGTAACGCCATGATAAAGCGTACAATCGTCACCAATTTCTGCCGTCTCACCGATCACTACACCCATGCCATGATCAATAAAAAAGCGCTGCCCAATGCAGGCACCAGGATGAATTTCAATGCCCGTCCAAAAACGGGAAAAAGCCGCGAGACTGCGGGCCAGCAAGTGCCAGCGCCGTTTCCATAGCCCATGGGCAAGACGGTGCATAAACAGGGCATGCACACCGGGATAGGTCAGCAAAACCTCAAGACGATTGCGGGCGGCAGGATCACGGGCAAATACGGCATCCAGGTCAGCACGCCAATGACCAGCCATTCGTTATGTTCCTCCAGGTTTTACGCGCCCTTGTCAGCCCGCATTAAAGACTATCCCGACCCTTTTTGTCTACTATTCGTCGCCCAGCGCTGTATTTCGGTGAGAATGCCGCGCAGAATATTGACTTCATTAGCCGTAGGCCGGGCTCGATCATAGAGACGGCGCAATCGACGCATCATCCGGATGGCACGAATTTCCTGTAAAAAACCACTTTGCCGCAGAACCTGCTCCAGATGACCATAAAAACCTTCCATGTCCTCCATAGGCGCTGCCAGTTCTACGCTGGTTACAGCGGGATCAGGGTGCAGCTCCAGATTTGCCTGAAGAGTCGCCATGTGCAGTTCGTAAGCCAGAACCTGCACCGCCTGACCAAGATTCAGGGAATGATATAATTCCGCCGTGGGAATATTCACCAGAACCTGACAGTGATCCAGCTCCTCATTGCTGAGCCCCGTGCGCTCACGGCCAAAAACCAGCGCACAATTTCCGTCAGCAAGCTCCGTAACCATTTCCACAGCCGCCTCGCGGGCATCCAGCACGGGCCACTGAATGCGGCGATCCCGGGCACTGGTTCCATAGACCCTGCTGCAGCCCTGCAAGGCTGCAGCAAGGTCTTCTGAGACTTGCGCCCGTTCAAGAATATCCTCGGCACCTGATGCCAGTGCTGTCGCTTCAGGATGAGGAAAAAAACGAGGATTCACCAGGACCAGATGTTGCAGTCCCATCACTTTCATGGCGCGGGCAGTCGCGCCAATATTGCCCGGATGGCTGGTTTCCACCAGAACCACCCGCAGCCCCTCCAGAAATTTTGTACTCAAGCTATCTTACTCCTGATCACGCGCTGTTTAGTTTGATGCACAGCGCTATTCGTGCGGTCATTGCCGTTCTCCTTTATACTGGACCCAATTTGTTTTGCCATAGGGTTCCCATGCAGCATCCCATATTAGTTACCGCTATCCGTGCCGCCCGTAAAGCCGGCGACATCATCAATCGCAGTTTTGCCCGGGTCAATGAAATCACCATCACCAGCAAAGCGCACAATGACTTTGTGACCGACGTGGATCAACGCGCCGAGGCCGCCATTGTCGAAATCATCCGCCGCGCCTACCCGGATCATGGCATTCTGGCCGAAGAAGGTAACCGGATTCCTGACAAGGATTTTGAATGGATTATCGATCCTCTCGACGGCACCACCAATTTCATTCATGGCATGCCACAGCTCTGTGTTTCCATTGGCATTAAACATTTTGACCGACTGGAACATGCAGTTATTTACAATCCCATCCACGATGAGCTGTTTACCGCGACGCGCGGGGGCGGCGCCCATCTCAATGATCGCCGCCTGCGTATTGCCCAACGCAAAGATCTGGATGGCGCGCTTCTGGGTACCGGGTTTCCTTTTCGGGATTTTTCCTATCTGGATACCTATCTCGCCACCTTCAAGGCCTTCATGCTGAAAACTGCAGGCATTCGGCGCCCGGGTTCTGCCGCTCTGGATCTGGCTTATGTGGCTGCCGGCCGTTATGACGGATTCTGGGAATTCCACCTCATACCCTGGGATCTGGCAGCGGGCGCACTGCTGGTTCAGCTGGCCGGAGGGGTCGCTACCGACTTTACGGGGGTCCATGGATTTCTGGAAAATGGCAACATCGTTTC
>NZ_JBYCKP010000656.1:0-1357 GCF_057473445.1 Acidithiobacillus sp. TH-A36
GTGTGGAATCCGCTGGAACCGCTTCAGCAGTATCTTTTGGTGAAGACACCACCGAAGCCGCCTTGCAGTCTGTGCTGAGTGCCATTGGTAAGGCGGGAGCGGTGGTTCGTCTTCATCAGAACGATGCGCAGAAACAGGGATGAGCAAGGAGGGAGGCTAAATGGATCTACTATCCGCCAAAGGCCTCCCAGGCCGTTCTGGCAATCAGGACCAGCACGACAACAATGAACAGGCGGCGTACAAAAGTAGTTCCATGCGTCATTGCCATGCGGGTACCCATGAGACTGCCCAGCATGTTGCACATGGCCAGAAACAGGGCGAGATGCCAGAGCACATGATTTTTGCTGGCAAACAGAACCAGTGCCGCAAAATTTGACGAGAAATTGACTATTTTGGCGCTGGCGCTGGCATGTAAAAAATCAAAACCAAAGATGAGAATGAATACAAAAACCAGAAAATTACCGGTTCCAGGACCCAGAAAGCCGTCATAAAAGCCGATGAGCAAGCCACCACCTATGCCCAGAAAAATGGCGGTCTTTTGGGAGAAACGGGGTTGATGCACCTGACCCAGCTGTCGGTTCATGAGGGTGTATATCAATACGCCAGCAAGCACAAAGGGCAGGGCACGGCGAAAATCGTCGCCATTGATACGAGTGACCATATCCGCCCCGATCAATGACCCCGTCAAAGACGCTAGGGCAGTTGGGAGAACGGTTTTCCAGGGGATGCGCACGCGCCGGACATAAGACAGGAAGGCGGCACCAGTTCCCCAGATAGCGCCGGCTTTGTTGGTGCCGAGCAGCGTCGCCGGTGCGGTCTGGGGAAAGGTTGCAAAAAGAGCGGGCAGCAGGATCAGTCCACCTCCACCCACAACAGCATCGACAAAGCCTGCAAATCCTGCGGCTAGTCCAAGGCCCATATCTGCAACTTTCAGAAACATCATGAGGAGGATTTTTATAGGATCAGCAGAAAATTTTCAGGCATGCGCCGCCGCAGTTTTCCGGGCCAGGACGGCGGCCTTTTTGGCTATCTGAGCGCCGGGCAGGCCGAAAGTCTCGCGCACAAAACACCAGCCGTACAGCCCAACCAGTATCAATAAGGCCACCCCTACCAGGGATACCAGCAGTGCCGCAGCATAAGTATGCAAGCGTGCCGAAATGAAGGTGATGCACCCCTGTAGCAGCAGGCTGGCCAGCAAGAAAGCCAGCCAGACCCGAACATTGGCCAGCACAGCCTGGAATCCTGCCAGCAGGGCTAGATAGCCTCTCTGGGTGATACCAGTGACAATGACGCCAACAGACAGCAGCAAAAATGCATTACCCAGCATGGTCTGTGCGGTACCAAGGGCATTGGTGAT
>NZ_JBYCKP010000657.1:0-5042 GCF_057473445.1 Acidithiobacillus sp. TH-A36
CCCCCGGGCGGCAGAAACCCACCCCTCAGTTTCTGGTGGGTAGCCCAACAGATGTTCCAGGAATATGGGTTGATAGGTCAGGATGCCGTAGGTACCCGCGCCAAAAGTAATGGACGCGAGTGAGGCAATGCCAAAATCCCGATTCCCCAACCATCGAAGATGAACGATGCTGTCGGCGCGCGTCAGTGCCCGCCAGAGAAAAAAGCCGAGCGACAACATCGTGAACAAGGTCAGCATCACGATGCGTTGTGAGCTGAACCAGCCCATCGTATTGCCTTGGTCCAGCACGATCTGTAGTGCCCCCAGACCGATGGCCATACTGACGAAGCCCGGAAGATCAATACGGCGTTTCACGATAGCGGTGGAGGAACTACTGAAACGGTAAGCCAACATCCAGGCCAGCAAGCCAGCGGGCAGGTTCACATAAAAAACCCATCGCCAGTCCAGGTGAGTCACGAGGATACCGCCCATCACAGGCCCCAGAATGGGGCCAGCCACAACGGCCAGGCTCCAGCGCGCCGTGATCCGCCCCCGCATTTCCGGAGGATAGGCCTCGATCAGCATGGCCTGCGCCAGAGAAGGCAGCGGTGCGCCCACCAGACCCTGAAGCAGACGCAGTAAGACGATCTCCATGAGATCCTGACTGATTCCGCACAGCCCGGAAACCACCACAAAGCCCCCGAGACTGATCAGCAGTAACCGGCGCCGACCTAATCGTGCCGCCAGAAATCCAGTCAGCGGCGTGGAAATGGCTGCCGCGACCAGATAACTGGTCACCACCCAACTGATCTGCGTGGTGTTGGCGGACAGACTCCCGGCCATGTAGGGCAGAGCCACGCTGACGATGGTAATGTCCAGCACCTGCATGACGGTGGCCGCCAGCAGCGCCACACTGAGCCAGAAGCGATGCTGCGACGATGGCGATGCGTCCAGCGCTACGGCGCTGCCTTTTGCTGAAGAAACGTTTGTTGACATGCACGCATGCTACGCATGGCATGGCGGTCAGTGTTTCATTTTTGCGTGAATAAACTCCTGATCTACGCCTGCCTGGGGGAGGGTTATTCTGGTGAACGCTGATGGCTGCTGCAAACTGGCCAATCACAAGCACTGGTTTTTTGCCTCGAACGCCCGTTGAGCAATTTCCATGCAAAAAAGTCCAACTATCAGCCACAATAATGCGCGACAGGCGGGGATATGCCCGAAATTCGCAAGCACCTTCTATGAAAAGTTGCGTAGGGTAATGGCTGGCAATCGAATGGCAGCGCACTCGAAATTCATGATCCCTTACGATGACCCATTGCTACAGATTGGAGATCTCAGGGGTAACGAGATCTCAGGTAATCCTCCTGAAATGACGGACCTATATATACCTCTCCTTCGTTACCTGAATTTCCGCATCGCAGCGGCTCAAAGTCAGAAGTACGTTAAAGACGCCTTTGGTCGTTCTCCACAAAATTTTCCTTTCGTCATTGGGATAACAGGCAGTGTAGCCGCTGGAAAGAGTACTTTCGCTTGCCTTCTGAGCACTCTTTTGGCTCACGGGTCAGACCATTTACACGTTGAGGTTGTGACATCCGACGGATTTTTATATCCGAGTTTCATTTTAAAGGAACGTCACTTGATGAAGAAAAAGGGATTCCCAGAGAGCTACGATATTCGCCGCATGATTGATTTTCTTGCCTCCGTTAAGACCGGTAGGCCGACTGCTGCTGTGCCTATTTACTCGCATATTACCTATGACATTCTTCCTTCCCAATATCAGGTCGTTCACAGGCCTGATGTTCTTATATTCGAAGGCTTGAACATCCTGCAGGTAGAAGGAATAGCAATGGAGAAGAATTATATCGACCTTTTGCTGTATATAGATGTTGAGGAATCCGATCTAGAGGAGTGGTATGTCAGGCGCTTTCTCCATTTGCAAAAAGCAGCAATCCATGATCCGACATCATATTTCTACCGGTATAGAAATTTTCCTCTTGAGCAAGCTAGAATTACCGCGACCAATATCTGGAGGAAAATAAATCTTCCAAACTTGCGCAGAAATATTTTGCCACTCCGATCACGCGCAGATGTGATACTACGAAAATGCAGCGACCACTCTTTAGGCGAGATTTGGATGAGTAACAGTTGATGTAGTGTTAGGATGATTATCCCGGTCGTTTATTGGGTATACATAACTTATTGAAAGGATGTCTGATATATGGAAAAAGTTGTGAATAGTCAGCCGTCTCTCTTCATGTTTTTGGGCGTCGGTCTGGCGCTCGGTACCAGTTCGTTTATCGCGGTTGCCGTACAGAACATTTTTCCTTACATTGCCGGAAGCCTTGCGACCAGCGATCACCATGCCGTCTGGGTGCTGACCTTCATGGTCATGAATTGGGCGATTGGTTCCACCCTGATGCCTTGGGTTTCGGCGCGGAAGGGTCTCCGTGGAGCTTTTAATCTATCCTTATTTTCCTTGATAGTCAGCAGTGCCGTTTGTGCGACCACCAGCAACATCTGGATCATGCTGTTGTTTCGTGGTGTGCAAGGTATCGGTGCCGGCATCATGGTTCCTCTCAGCCAAACAATTTTCATCCGTTATTGCTCCCCGGCACGTCGGATACTAATGATGTCTCTGTGGACCAATGCTATGTTGATTCCCTTTTACATTGGCCCTTTCATTGGGGGGTGGCTGGCTACTGTTGCCAGTTGGCGCTATATTTTTATTTTTTCTATTCCCCTTTTTATGATGTCGATGTTTCTCAGTGGAAGAAAGATTCCAGACAGTGTGCGTTTGAAAAAGCCCTTTGACAGTATTGGGTTTGTGCTGCTGTATGGGTTCGTCGTAAGTTTACAATTTATCATTGATCAGGGCGATGATTCTGGCTGGTTTCGCTCTGGTCGCATAGATATCGCTCTATTCCTGGCCATTACGCTACTGATAGCCTTCATCTTTTGGCAAAAAAGGGCTGAACATGCCTTATTGAATTTGTCCTTTCTGAAAATTCGCAGCTATTGGTTAGGATTGATTTTGCTTTGTCTTGGGTGGGCCATGTTTACGGGGTGGACAGCGGATATCCCCTTGTGGGTAGAAAAATACACAGGTTATAACGGCTTCTATGGAGGATTACTCAGCGTACCCATTGGTGCTACGGCTATACCGATCACCATATTCATGAGTAGAGCATCTCGGTGGATGCCGATTAACTATCTGGCAGGACTATCCTTTTTAGTGTTTTCGACAGTCTATGCTTCTATTTTTCTGGCCCCACAAGAGTCACTTCACACGGTGATTTTATATATGGCCTTAATCGGTATTGGCATCGGCCTTTTGTTTGTACCCATGAATATGTTGGTACTATCTGAGGTCTCGGCAGAAAATCTACATGAGGCTTCCACTTTAGCCAATTTTGTGCGTACGCTCTCTTCCAGCATGGGAGTGGGGATTTTGGGCGGCCTTTCCTACAATGCCACAGGTACTGCATACGATGTATTACGCGGTCATATCTCCTGGTTTGGGAGCGTCCCAAATACATCTGTGGGTATTCAGTTCTATCTCCACGACGCTCTCTTGGTGGCCGCTACCATGGGGATTAACAATGTTATTCGTATATCTGCTTGGGTATGCCTTGCTGCTGCAATTGTTGCTCTATGGTTGATTAAAACACCGCAAACAAAAGATGATATTGCATGCGAATAAACCGGATGTACGCCGTGCTTTTGTGATGGTTTTCAAAGAATTCCATTTAATTGTATATACCTCCGATTCAGAGTGCTGTGTTTTCGCGCTTTTGCCGTGGGCCAGTATTTCCCAGTTTTGTTAGGCTCGGACCTCCACCCTGAACCGCTTCCAGAATTCCTGTTGTCCCGTACTCGAAAGATGAACCTGCCGATCCCCGGGCCGTTTGCGAATCCAATCCATTTCCAGAAAGCGTGTCAGCAGCGCCGCGCCCAATGCCCCGCCAATATGCGGCCGCCTTTCACTCCAATCGATGCAACGACGGGCAAATAAACGGTGCTGCTTGCGCAATGTGGACAGGTCAATGCCGAGTTCGGTAAACGCCTCTTCACCCCTTTCGGTAACCTGAAAATCACGCTCCTTCAGGGTAATCCAATCCTGTTCCAGCAATGCGTCGGCCAAACACACCGCCAAACGACCGGCCAGATGATCATAGCAGGTTCGTGCCAGGCGCAAGGGTTCTATCTGGCCATGGTCCGCGCGCTCCTTCAAGGTCGGTTGGCCCGATATCACCAGCAAGCTTTCTATCGCCTCAATCACGCTCGGGCTGGCAATACGATAATAGCGATACCGCAAACAACGCTCTACCACGAGCAAGTGCGCTTCGACGAGCAGTGCCAGATGGTGGCTGGCAGTCTGCGGACTGATTCCTGCCCGGTAGGCCAGTTCGCTGGCCGGCAAGGCAGACCCGTCCAGTAACGCAAAGAGCATGGCCATGCGGGTGGGTACGGCGAGCAACGCGGCGGTATTTGCCTTGTCCATATGGGCTCCTGGAAGCATTTCATATTTCGATGAGTATCGTAGCACCTATTCCCAAGGACTGGGTATGCTGTCAATCCCATGGAGCATACCCAGCAGGTAGATGATGACCCCTCGCCAAAATTCTTCCGTAATGACGCTGTTGGCTGTCTATTTTGGACTATTCATGATCCAGCTTGATCTCACCGTGGTGAATGTGGCCCTCAAAAGCATTCAGGACAATCTGCATGCCGGTGTCTCGGCCCTGCAATGGGTGGTCGATGCCTATGCCATTTTGTTCTCCAGCCTGATGCTGACTACCGGCGATTTGGGTGATCTTTGGGGTCGCCGCCGACTGTATATGGTCGGTATGGGGCTTTTCGTGTTGGGTTCCATCGCCTGCGCGCTGGCTCCCTCCTACACGTTTTTAATCGCTGCGCGAAGCCTGCAAGGGATTGGCGCCGCTGCTGCCTTACCCAACTCGCTGGCCATACTGCGCAACGCGTTCCCCGACGCCCGACTGCGTGCACGGGCCATCGGGTGGTGGGCGGGAGTGTCCGGTTTGGCCGTGGTCGCGGGACCG
>NZ_JBYCKP010000658.1:0-2311 GCF_057473445.1 Acidithiobacillus sp. TH-A36
AGCCACGATCAACGAGGTACGCGGCATGGTTGGATTGGCTTACAACTTCGGATAAGCCCTTGTTGCCGCCCTGGTGGTGATCTCGCCAGGGCAAACCTTGACAGCATCCATAACCGCGTCTATTCTCTTCACCACGGTGCTCAAAACACCTATAGGCGGAACTCCGCCCCGTCAGACTTGCGGGATTTTTTATGCCTGTTGCACAGCAATGGGTGCGTCCTCGATGGCCGGGGGTGGCCGGAATACAATACCCGAGAGGGAAATACGTCCGGTGCACCTATAGCACTTTTGAGCCCCTGGCCGCCTGAGTCATTCAGGCACTTTGCACAGAGGGCTTAATCATGGAAAAAACACAGAATCGCACATACGGCGAGTTCGGCACCCGGTTATTCGATGCCTATCACGTCTCCAAAAACCCGGAAGGACTGACAGCCGGGCAACTGAACGGCCATCTACAGGTCGCCAGAGAAACTAATTATGGCCTGTTCGCGAACATCAATAGTTTGGGGCAGATCCTCATGCATACCCGCAGCAATAGAGATGCCTGGGATGAAGCCACACTATTTGATTTTGGGTCTCTGCTGGCTTCTCTTGGTGGCGTCGGGTGTCTCATTGATGGAATCACCGAAGATTTGCAGCACCATATCAATGCGCTGAACGCGAACAAGGAGGCTTGATCATGCATTACACACCATGTCATGAAACGATCTATAAAGCGCGGGAAGCGGCCAACCATCCCGATGGACACACTACGGAGGATCTGGCTCGCCTTGCGGACGCCATGCGCTCAGCCAACTTGAGTTTGTGGAACTCGGTCAGCGCCATCAGTCTGGCAATGATAGAATCCAAGGACAACATAGATATATGGAACGAAGGCACCCTTTACGGCATTGGCGAAGGGCTCGCGGTGTTCTCCGATTTGGCAATGGGTATCAGCTTTACGCTGGACTCGCTCACCAATGAAATATAGTGGACCCCAATTTCCGGACAGTTATTTAAGATGGTAACCTGCTGTAAATAAGGAGCAGGTTGTGAGTGAACGGAAGCGCAAGATTTTTAGTAGTCAGCAGAAAGCCAAGGTCGCACTTGAAGCGGTTCGAGGGATCAAGACGGTCAACGAGATCGCTCAGGAATTTGGCGTGCACCCGACTCAGGTGGGACTGTGGAAGAAGGAGCTGCAAGAACAGGCGGCAGGCCTATTCGAAGCCAAGCGTGGCCCCAAGCCGGTGGATCAATCCGCCAGCACGGAGCGGCTCTACTCAGAGATTGGGCGGCTCAAGATGGAACTGGACTGGCTTAAAAAAAAGTCCGGGATAGCCCGGTAGAAACGCGCAAACCTTGGGTCAACGTTCTTGACCCCTTGGCACTGACCCGGCAATGCGAACTGGCAGGGGTTGCCCGCTCTACCGTCTACGCGCCGCGCCCTGTCCCCAAGCCGAACGAACAGGAATTGGCGCTATTGGCACTGATCGATGCCGAATACACGCGCCACCCGTTCTACGGCAGCCGCAAGATGACCGTGTATCTGCGCGGCATGGGACATCGGATCAACCGCAAGCGGGCACAGCGGCTGATGGGCATACTGGGACTGGCCGGCATGGCGCCAGGGCCGAATACCAGCCTTCCGCATCCCGAGCACAAGGTTTACCCGTATCTGCTCAGAGGCATGGAAGTGGCCCGGCCCAATCAGGTGTGGAGCACGGATATTACCTACATCCGATTAGCGCGAGGGTTTGTCTACCTGGTGGCGATCATTGACTGGTACTCGCGCAAGGTACTGGCCTGGCGATTGTCGAATACCATGGACACAGGATTTTGTCTGGACTGTCTGGATCAGGCACTACAGACTTACGGCAACCCGGAGATATTCAATACCGATCAGGGCAGCCAGTTCACCTCGGCGAGCTTCACCGGGCGGTTGGCGGCAGCAGGCATCAAGATCAGCATGGACGGGCGTGGCCGGGCATTGGACAACATCTTCGTGGAACGGCTATGGCGGAGCGTCAAGCACGAAGACGTGTATCTGAAAGGCTATGCCACCTTGCCGGAATTACTGCTGGGGCTGACGGAATACTTTGTATTTTACAACACCGAGAGAATGCATCAATCGCTGGACTACAGCACGCCGGACGAGGTCTACCGGACAGCGAACGGTGGCGGCGCAACGATAGTGGATAAATTCACCGCGAAAAAAGAAAATCGTCAGGAAACAGAATCAGAAGCAAAACCGGGGCAGCGCCGTGCCGCTGCGTGTGAAAGGTTACCCTCTTAAACTCGGCTGATTATTGTCTTGACAGAGGGGTCCACCATA
>NZ_JBYCKP010000659.1:0-3031 GCF_057473445.1 Acidithiobacillus sp. TH-A36
TAATTTTGAGTTAGGCAGCGCGTTGATCGCGAACTGCTGCAAGGACCCGAACAAAACGACTCGGAACCTCGTTGAGGGTGCGTACGAAACCGGATACAGGCGCCTGCATGGTGCCGAGCAACTTGGCCAGCAATTCTTCACGAGACGGCATTTTGCTCAATTGAGCAATAGCCGCAGTATCAATCTGCTTGCTACTCAATACGCCACCGGTAACCACCAGCTTGTCAAAACGCTTGGCGAAATCCGTAAAAATTTTGGCTAATGCCACCGGATCTTCCGCCGCTCCAAATACCAGGGGTCCCTTCAACAAAGAGTCCATGACTGCGAATGGCGTGCCCGCCAGGGCCCGCTTCAACAGCGTGTTTTTTACCACCTGAACATGTACGGACTGTTTCAGAGCTTCTGCCCGAAACGCCGTCATTTGTGCCACAGTCAAACCACGATACTCTGCTACCACAGTGGCTTGCGCCTCTGTGATTTTGGCTTGAAGGGCGATGACGACCTGTTCCTTTTCTGCGAGTTTGAGACTCACGTGAATGTCACCTCCTATCTAACCGAGGCGGCCAAAAGGTTGGCGCGCCGTCGCCTACGCAGGGAAAAACATTAAGGCTTGCGCCCCCTGCGGTCTTTGTACGCCGGCTCACGCCGACCTTTCCGCCCGAAGACAGAAACTGTTACGCCAAGCCAGAAAGATCTACGCCGACCCCGGGACCCATGGTCGGAGACAAACTGACTTTACGAATATAAATGCCCTTGCTGGTAGCCGGTTTGGCTTTACGCAAGCTGTCAATCAGCGCCATCAGGTTTTCCTGCAGGGCTTTAGCTTCAAAGGAAGACTTGCCAATACTGCTATGCACAATACCGCCCTTGTCGGCACGGTAACGCACCTGACCACCCTTGGCATTGACTACTGCGGTACGCACATCTGCCGTAACGGTACCCACTTTGGGGTTTGGCATCAAACCTCGCGGCCCCAGAACCGGGCCCAAAGTGCCGACAATACGCATCGCATCTGGAGTGGCAATGACCACGTCAAAATCCATCTGTCCGGCCTTGACCTGTTCGGCCAGATCTTCCATACCAACGATATCGGCTCCAGCTTCACGGGCTTCATTAGCCTTGTCAGCTGTTGCAAACACGGCGACCCGCATTTGTTTACCGGTGCCATTGGGTAACACTACCGCACCGCGAACCACCTGATCGGATTTGCGGGGATCAATCCCCAAACCGACTGCGACATCCACTGATTCATCGAACTTGGCCGTGGCCATTTTCTTGACCAGGTCCAATGCTTCTTCAATGGCGTAGCGTTGGTTGCGATTGACCAAATCACGAGCAGCGGTACTCCGTTTGGATTTATTAGCCATGTCTTAGCCCTCCACCGTCAGGCCCATACTCCGGGCAGTACCACGCACACTCCGTTTGGCCGATTCCAGATTTTCGGTATTGAGATCGGGCATCTTGGTCTTGGCGATTTCCTCGACCTGCGCCTCTGTCACCTTACCGACCTTCATGGTATTTGGACGGCCGCTACCTTTTGGTAAGCCTGCAGCTTTCATCAACAACACGGCAGCGGGTGGGGTTTTAACTTCAAAAGTAAAACTTTTGTCTGCAAATACCGTAATCACCACGGGCAATGGCAAACCGGGTTCTACACCCTGAGTTTGGGCATTAAAAGCCTTGCAAAATTCCATGATATTGAGGCCGCGCTGACCCAAGGCCGGACCAATGGGCGGACTCGGATTGGCTTGGGTAGCCTTAACCTGCAATTTGATATAACCAGTTATTTTCTTTGCCATTACTCAGCTCCTGTGAGGTGCAAACGCCGTCAGGCTCCCTCGTCATGTAACCGTCAGACTTTTTCTACCTGACCGAAATCCAGCTCTACGGGGGTGGAGCGACCAAAAATGGTGACCGACACCCGCAGTTTACTTTTCTCAAAATTGACTTCTTCAACCACACCATTAAAGTCCTTGAAAGGACCGTCGATGACCCGCACCTGCTCGCCCGCATCGAAACTGAATTTCGGACGCGGCTTTTCAACGCCTTCCTTGATGCGATCCATGATGGCATCAGTCTCTGCATCACTGAGCGGATGCGGACGCCCGACCGAACCTCCCACAAAACCGGTGACCCTGGGTGTGCTTTTCACAAGATGCCAGGTTGTATCATCCATTTCCATTTGCACGAGAACGTAGCCTGGATAAAACATGCGCTGTGAATTGGTTTTTTGACCATTTCGCATTTCCACGACTTCTTCCACCGGAACCAATATCTCGCCAAAACAATCGCCAAGACCCTCGCGTTGCGCCCGCTCGCGAATTTCTGCCTGAACTTTCTTCTCAAAACCCGAGAATGCATGTACTACATACCAACGCATAGCCATTTAGCCAACTCCTCCGAGTAGTAGCCGTACCACACCAAGGAGTGCCAGATCGACCAACCACAGAAAGGCCGCAATAACGGCAATCAACCCTATGATAATGGCAGTGCTCCGCAATACTTCAGGGCGGGTTGGCCAGACGACTTTCAGTAATTCAAGATACGCTTCCCGAAAAAATACCAAAAGCTTCTTTCCGCTTTCACTATAGGCAAACAAGCCTGCGGCAATCAGCAGGCCGACTGCCAACCCAACACTCGGGTAATACGTCCCGATACGCGTGGGGATCAGAAAATACGCGAACACCCCGAGGGCAGCGAAACCTGCCGCAAAATAGAGCTTCACTTTTTCCGACATGACCACCGCACCTTTAATAATGGCAGGGCAGGAGGGGATCGAACCCCCAACCTGCGGTTTTGGAGACCGCTGCTCTACCAATTGAGCTACTGCCCTGCAGACGGCAAACGGCGGACAGGCCGCCGTTCAACTTTACAACTAACTGACTTACTCGACTACCTTGGACACGACGCCAGCACCTACCGTACGGCCACCTTCACGTACCGCAAAGCGCAAACCTTCTTCCATCGCAATCGGGGCAATCAGCGCAACCTTGAACAACACGTTGTCACCAGGCATCACCATCTCTACACC
>NZ_JBYCKP010000660.1:0-1428 GCF_057473445.1 Acidithiobacillus sp. TH-A36
TCCACGGAGAGGTACCGAAGTGGCCATAACGGCGCCGACTCGAAATCGGATGGGGGTTAATAGCCCCACGTGGGTTCGAATCCCACCCTCTCCGCCACTTTTTATATGGTTTCAAATGTTCCAGCATTGGAGCACCGATTGCTGTCTGTGCCAAAAATCCGAATGCATTATTCAGCCTTAAAAAATCTTTCTCCTGCGTATTTTACGCTGGTGATGGGTACGGGCGTTATTTCCATTTCGGCAGAACTGTTGCACTTAAAGTTCCTCGCGAGTGTTTTGCTCGGGCTTAATATCGCCTTCTACAGCATTTTATGGATCATGAATATTGGCCGTGTTTTACGCTACCCTTCGGAGATGTTTGCCGATTTTTTTAATGTGCAAAAAGGCTCTGGTTTCCTGACGATGGTGGCTGGAAGCTGCGTACTTGGCAGTCAATTTGTTATCCTTGAAAATCAAACTATTACTGCAGGTTTATTATTGGGATTGGCCGTAATTCTTTACTTGACGCTGAATTACGGCTTACTCACTAGATTCATGATTCAGAAGCACAAACCTGGACTGATAAATGGTATTTCTGGCGGCTGGCTCTTGCACATCATCGCCCCACAATCCATTGCCATTTTGATTTTACTGCTGGATATCCACTGGTCTTTCATGCTCAGGGCAGAATTTGACTTTATCGCACTCAGTCTCTGGCTATTGGGGGGAATGTTATATATCTGGGTTATGGTGCTGATATTTTATCGAATGATATTTTTGGATTTTTTACCCGAACATCTTCATTCTTCCTATTGGAGCAATATGGGCGCCATGGCTATATCCACCTTGGCAGGATCGTTGCTGGTGGTTAATGGGGAGTCAGCGCCCTTTCTTCACCCATTTTTGCCTTTTATAAAGGGATTCACCCTGTTTTACTGGGCAGGTGGGAGCTGGTGGATTCCGTTGCTGATCATTCTGGGGTTCTGGCGCTATGTCCTGAGAAAGTTTCCCCTCCGTTATGATGATTCCTACTGGGCCATGGTATTTCCGTTGGGAATGTACAGTCTTGCAACGCTCCACATGGCCCATAGCCTAGACCTGCATTTTTTGTTTCCGCTGGCCCATGCTTCTTTTTTCCTGGCGCTGACTGCTTGGTGTCTCACCTTTTTGGGAATGCTTTATGGCTTCCTGCGCATCAGTCACCAAAAAATATTCCACCATAATGGTGATTGAGCGGTTTTAACCCTGACGATTTTGAGTGGTCAATATTGATCGCAGATCGGGGTTCTGATACCTTCGCGACTTGCGAGTGCAAAAGTGGTGTTGCACTTTTCGTCTGTTCTCGTCCTTGTGTGGACAATTTCAGGTTTTCTATGGCGACAACAATCGGTCCCCTCGCAGTGGTAGCTGGTGAACCCCGTCAGGCCCGGAAGGGAGCAGCGGCAGCCG
>NZ_JBYCKP010000661.1:0-2543 GCF_057473445.1 Acidithiobacillus sp. TH-A36
CAATGCGTGGCGGAGGCGGTGAGATTCGAACTCACGAGGGGCGCAAACCCCTGCCGGTTTTCAAGACCGGTGCATTCAACCGCTCTGCCACACCTCCGTGTCGGTGGAGTTTAACCAAAGCCCGGGCAAATGTGAATGCCAGCCAACTTAAAGTCATGCAAAAACATCTCCCTTCAGTACACCGGAAACTCACTATCTGCTTATTTTCTAATTGTTTATCACCAAATTAAAAATACCTTGGTTTCCGCAAGACCAAACCCGGTCTATACTCGGCAAATGCTCAATGGGAGCATTCCATACATATGGCGGAGGAGAAAATGATGTTTAAAAAAATGGTGATGGCGACGGTTTTGGGATTTGGTCTCGCCGGTTCTACGATGGCAATTGCAGCAGATACAAGCACTTCCGCAACAGATAGTAGCGCCACAACAGCAGCATCCACAACCCCCGTTTTCATGTCTCCGGCCTGGGCCAAGGAGCTTTGCACCGCCTGGAACAATAACCCGACGCTGACCGAAAAACTCGCGGGGGCCTGGATCAAAAATAATGGAGGCAAGGGCTACAAGGTCATGGAGGTCTCTGATTCCAGTATGAAAAGTACGCCGCCTATTCAGCTCGAAATTGCCGCTAAGGACGGTAAGGCCGAATGCACCTATGGTGGCGCAATTAAGGTAGCAGACCTGAATTACAGCTATGACTACAAAATGTGGGCAACGACCCATGACTGGCACCACATGGGTTCACCCATGATGGCCATGATGTTTGGGCGCCTCAACTTCAAGGGTCCGAAAATGGAAGCCATGGAAAACATGGGCCCGTTCTCCGAATTTCTGAAACTGGTCAAGGAAGTGCCCGCTACTGTTCCGGCTTCCTGAGCGCACCCAAAAGTTGTCATATAAAAAGGGTGCCTTCTGCTGGCACCCTTTTGAATGAACGGGCATTACCCACCCGCAAAACAACACTTCAAAATTTCATTCCGGCTTCTGGAGTCGTTCCAGCAACAGGGTATTTACCTGATCAGGATTGGCTTTCCCCTGACTGGCTTTCATCACCTGGCCGACAAAAAAGCCCAGAAGCTTATCCTTACCCGCCCGGAAACCCGCAACCTGCTGGGGATTGGCAGCAATAATTTCATCTACCATAGCGGCAATGGCTGACGCATCGGTAATCTGACGCAGGCCACGACTGTCAATAATGGCATCAATTTCACCACCCTGGTGAAAAATTTCTTCAAAAATTTCCTTGGCAATTTTTCCGGAAATCGTTTTATCTTCAATACGCTGCACCAACAGGCGTAATTTTTCGGCAGACACCGGGCAATCCTGAATTTCGACCCCTGCTTTATTCAAAGCTCCGAGCAAATCACCCATGACCCAGTTGGCCGCCAGCTTCCCTTCCACGCCATCCGCCACACTCTCGTAGTAGTCGGCAAGATCGCGCCCGGCAGTCAACACACCGGCATCATAGGCCGAGAGATGATAGGCCTGCATGAAACGTTCACGCTTGGCATCCGGCAGTTCAGGCAGGCTCTGGCGGACTTCTTCGATGCGAGTATCATCGAGAACCAGAGGCAACAAATCAGGATCCGGGAAATAACGATAATCGTTGGCTTCTTCCTTGCTGCGCATCGAGCGGGTTTCATCCCGGTTGGCATCATACAGGCGCGTTTCCTGAACAATGCTGCCACCGCTCTCCAGAATATCCTTCTGTCGCAGAATTTCATATTCAATGGCTTTTTCCAGAAACCGGAAAGAATTCAGATTCTTGATTTCCGCCCGGGTACCAAAAGGGGCTCCAGGACGACGCAGGGAAACGTTGGCATCACAACGGAACGAACCTTCCTGCATATTTCCGTCACAAATTTCCAGATAGCGCACCAGCGCATGCAGTTTCTTCAAGTAAGCCACCGCTTCTGCAGACGAACGCATATCCGGTTCAGAAACAATTTCCAGCAATGGCGTTCCGGCGCGATTCAAATCAATACCTGTCTGCCCGACAAAAGCCTCATGCAGGGATTTACCCGCGTCCTCCTCCAGATGTGCACGGGTGACGCCGATGACTTTCTCGGAACCATCCGCCATCTGTACCGTCAACTGCCCCTTGCCGACAACAGGCAACTCGTACTGGCTGATCTGATAGCCCTTGGGCAAATCCGGATAAAAGTAATTTTTTCGCGCAAACACACTATGCCGATTCAGTTCGGCACCAATCGCCAGACCCAAAGCAATGGCCTTATCGACGGCTGCGCCATTCAAAACCGGTAATGCTCCAGGCATGGCCAGGCAAACCGGACAGGTATGACTATTGGGTTCTGCACCAAAAGCAGTCGGGCAGCCGCAGAATATTTTCGTAGCGGTGTTGAGTTGAGCATGAACCTCCAGACCGATAACCACTTCCCAGTCCATACTCATGCCTCCCCTGCCTTCAAGTTTGGCCGTGCCAGATGCCAGTCAGTTTCCTGTTGATATCGATGCGCCACATTCAACAATAAATCGTCTGCAAAATAATCTCCCATCAACTGCATGCCAATGGGCAGGCCGGAT
>NZ_JBYCKP010000662.1:0-1634 GCF_057473445.1 Acidithiobacillus sp. TH-A36
CGTTTTTCCACAGGATGCTGCCGGAACCAGGATCTATTTCAGAAATTACTCCATCTGAATCGGCCACATACAAATGTCCCTTGAACCAGACTGGAGTCAAATACACCGACATGGGGACACTCCAGTTCTGGGTGCCTCCCTGCTGTGTATAAGCAGCCAGATTACCCTGATAGGCTGCCGCAAAAACCTGATCATCAGCAACTATCGGACGCGCTGCCACATCCACCATCCGCGCCAGCTCGTTGCTGCCATGGGCAATAGCTACACGGGCATGCCACAACTCAGCACCCGTGGAAAGACTTAATGCTGTCAAGGTTCCATCAGCAAAACCGGCATAGACCACACCATCATGCACAGTCGGGGTAGAAACTGCGCGCAAGATGAGGGAGGGCTGGTTCATGGAGAAGGTCCACTGAATTTTGCCATCCTTGGGGTTTAGCGACCAAAGATGGCCATTTACGGTTTGCATCAGTAAGTGATCGTCGGCATAGACTACCGGTGTCAATACTTCGGAGCTGAGTTGTACCGACCAGAGTTTATGACCATTTTTAGCATCAAACGCAAATACCTTGCCGGCATTGGTTCCCGCATAGACGACGCCATGGGCGATGGTGGCACCGCGCGCACTTTTGCCATCCAGACTGCGCATCCATTGCTGACTGCCCGATTCATTCATGCTGACCAGATGCCCGGAAGCATTAGCCACCACAATCTGATGCGCAGAGTGGGCAATTTCTGTTCCCTGGTAGGGGTTGATAGGCCATAGTCCATAAAGCCGGGCCTGCCACTGGGTCGAAAAAGAAACTTTATTGTGACCTTTACTGATGGGCGGAGGGGTTTTGGGACTGGGTGAAGATTTAAACCAGGACATGATGCCGCAGCCATTCAGCAGCGCAGCAACCATTCCCAGAGCGGCTAAACGCCATATGCTTTTGAAAAAATCATTCCGCATCACGGCGCAACTCCAATATTGGCGATTTTCATTTGCAGATAAGTACGATAAGGGTCAACCGCTGGCAAGGCGGACATGGCCGAATGGTAGGCCTGTTCTGCCTGACTGATCTGATTCAGAGAGGCATAGGCGTCCCCTTTGATTTCATCAGCTAAGGTAACATAGGCAGGCTGTGGATTTTGCAGGATATCCAGGGCCTTATGTGCCTGATGCTGATCCACATACAGGCGTGCCAGATTCAAGCGGGCAAGGCTGCGCATGCCACGCGGTGCGCTGGTATTCTCTATCACGTTCTGGAGCGTTTTTTCTGCGGCAGGAATCTGTTTGCTCTCCATATCCATACGCGCCAGAAAAAAATGCGCCATGGTTGCATAAGGGGTGTGGGCGTACTGATGAATCAGCGTGTCCGCACTGGCACGGGCCGTGCTGGTCTGCCCCTGAACCATGGTGTCTACCAGCTCACTATACAGCACTGCCGCTTTTTCGGTTTGATGACGTTGATATTTTTCGTACCCAAAAAACCCCATGGCGGCAAAAAGAATCACGAGAATACCCACAATCAGGGTAATGCGATGGCGGGAGAGAAATGCGGAAAGTTCTTGACCGGTCACTTTGATCTTCTGGCAGTGGCAAAATTTTGCCCAGTATGGGGTGCATGCTTGGGGAAATCAACGCCGAGGCT
>NZ_JBYCKP010000663.1:0-2274 GCF_057473445.1 Acidithiobacillus sp. TH-A36
ACCAGCCAGACGGTGGTTGCACTGGCCTTGGCAAAACGCACCAGACGGGCGGCACATTCACGCACCTGGGCTACAGATCCGGGTGCCGACTGCAGGCTATCGGTATACACGGTCTGTATGGAATCAATCAGCAACAAATCGGGTTTTTCAGCCTGCAGTAGTGCTTCGATGGCTTCCAGATGGTTTTCAGCCAAAACCCGCACCGGACTTTTCCCGAGGCTCAAACGCTGGGCGCGCATGGCCACCTGAGCCGCCGATTCTTCTCCCGTCACATAGAGCACCTTGCTACTCAGACTGAGATGATGGGCCGTCTGGAGAAGCAGGGTCGATTTGCCGATTCCGGGTTCCCCCCCCAGCAAAATAGCCGCACCGGGGACTTGCCCACCTCCCAGTACCCGATCCAGCTCTGACAATCCGGTCGTTCTTCGGCCAGCATCTTCCAAAGGTACCGCATGGAGAAACTGGGGCGGGCTCGCATTGGCAAAAGCGGTCTGCGATCGCGCACTGCTTTTTTCGACACGCTGTTCCACAAAGCTGTTCCAGGCCCCGCAATCCGGACAGCGGCCCAGCCATTTGCTGCTGCTGCTCCCGCAATCCTGGCACACGAATACATTTTTATCGCGACTCATGCCCGCAGCCTCCTGGGAACGCGCATCTGGATGCGGCAACTCATTTCATAAGGGATGGTATCCAGCTGCTGAGCGAGCGTTTCCAGAGTAGGTCCTTCGCCACCCATCAGCGTCACCTTGCTGCCAATATCTGCCTGAATATGGGTAATATCTACAAAAAGCATATCCATACTGACCCGCGCCAGAGTACGGGTTTCCTGACCGGCCACCCTGATGGCAGCACCTGATCCCAGCTGACGCGGATAACCATCGCCATAACCTGCTGCGACAACTCCCACCCGACAGGCTTCTGCTGCCTGCCAGGTGGCACCATAACCCAGCCAGTCGCCGGCCTGAAGATGGCGCGTCGCGACGATTTCACTTTGCCAGGAAAGCACCGGTTGCAGGCCCACATCCACACCATTTTTACCGGTGAAGGGCGATAATCCGTACATCATCAAACCCGGGCGCACCCAATATTGTTGGGCCGAAGGCAGACTCAGAACAGCCCCGGAGTTGGCCAGACTATGCTGGCCCAGCGTGTAACCTGAATACGCTTTGACCATGCGCTCAAATACCGCTATCTGTTGATCATTGAATGGATCTTGCGGGTAATCAGCACGCGCCAGATGACTCATCAGGCCCAGCACCTGCCAGTGTGGATAGGGCTGCAGTTTTGCAAAAACTTCACGTAATCGCTCCGGGGAAAAGCCCAGACGGTGCATGCCCGTATCCACCTTGATGAAAATTTGCAGAGCGCAATGCGGGACCAGGCTTTCGAGCCAGGCCAGTTGGCGATCTTCATGAATGACCAGCCAGTAAGCACGTTCGGTGGCGAGCAGTACTTCTTCCGCTGTAAAAGGACCGCCCAACAGACAAATGGGTTTGTTCAATGCCAGAACGTGCAGCGTTTCGGCTTCTTCCAGAGAGGCCACGGCAAAAGCATCCACACCGGCTGATGCCAGAACCGGAGCACAAACACGCACATCATGACCATAGGCATTGGCCTTGACCGCCGCCATGATTCTGGCCTGAGGCGCATGATTACGAGCCACCTGGAGGTTGTGGCACAAGGCTGAAGGGGAAATTTCGGCAAATACAGGGCGGGTCATGGGGCTATGATAATCCAAGCGCCGTTAAATCTGAAAACAAAGGGTAGAGAGAGACATTGCAGCGGCTGTGGCGCTCACGGTTACGGCTGGGCGCGCAACCGGAAAAACTCAATGACTGTATTCGCCACCCGTTGGCGCATAATTTTCGAAGCGGGTATATTCGCCGAAAAAGCTCATCCGCACGGTTCCGATGGGACCATTGCGCTGCTTGCCGATAATGACTTCGGCAATGCCTTTTACCTCTTCATTATCCTTGTTGTACACCTCGTCCCGATACAAAAACAGGATCAGATCGGCGTCCTGTTCGATGGCCCCGGACTCGCGCAGGTCCGACATTTGTGGACGCTTTTCAGTACGGTTTTCCAGACTGCGATTGAGCTGGGACAAGGCGATTACAGGAATGGACAACTCCTTGGCAAGGGCTTTCAATGAACGACTGATTTCGGAAATTTCGGCTACCCGGTTATCGCCTCTACCCGGAACCTGCATGAGCTGCAGATAATCGACCACAATCAAATCCAGGCCCTGCTCGCGCTTCAGACGGCGTGCCCGGG
>NZ_JBYCKP010000664.1:0-1536 GCF_057473445.1 Acidithiobacillus sp. TH-A36
CGGCTTGCCTTGGGGAGGGGAACCATATGAAAAGTGTAGGGCGCGGCCGCAGTCCGGGTGCGTTCGTGGTTCATGATTTCAAAGACCGTAGCGACAATGCCCAACACGAAAAATGTGGCGCCCACCAGCCACCAGGTCAAGGCTTCTCCAGAAAAAAACTGACGATGTTTCATGGTCATCATAATGGATGATCTTCAGGAGTGTTCTCCGACTCCTGAACGACGTTCAGGGTTTTTTCGAGGAGCATGTGTACCAATTTATGAGGATGCAACATGGCATAGAACAGCCACTGTGCGACTACCCATTCGCCCTGCGCAGCCCGCCATGCAGCCTGTGCATTCATAGTCCGCAATTCGGCGGTATGGACATCCATTTTGCTGACCCGGCCATGTTCATAAAGCGCAGACAAGAGTTGTTGATCTTTTTGGGTGGAAATATATTCCTCGTGAAGGGCTTGTACCCGCCGGTTTCCTTCCTGGATTTCTTCACGATCAACGCGCAATTGTTGGTGGCCTTCCAGTATGGCTTGCTGGTACTGGATGTGGGCAGATTCCAGTTTGGCTTCGGCATCATGTAATTTGGCCAAATGACCTGTGAAGGGCCCGAGGCTTTGGGTGATGCTCAGTCCTACCGTGTAATTGTTGCGATTGACATTGTTGAAAGCGGGTCCGAAACCGTCGCTTGAGGTACCTAGCCAGTTGTAACCAGCCTGGAGATTCACATCCGGTAAAAAACTCCCCCGGACGGATGCTACATGGTGGCGTGCCTCGCGCATGTTGGCCAGATCGGCTTGAACAGCAGGCAGCTGATTAACGATATCTGTGTCTTCTGTCTCGTTATTGGCATTTTGCCCCGGCTCAGGTGGCATTGGGATGGTTTCGTGACCCGCCTCGCGGACCAGCGCAAAGGCACCCCGCTGACCCAGCAGGGCAGCCAGTTCGGTTTGGGACTTCAGAAGGTGCCTGCGTAAGTCATCATTTTGGGATTGATACTGAAGCAGGAGAACTCGCGCTTTATTGAGATCCAGCACACTTTCATTACCCCGCCGAAATTTTTGTTCGTTCAGGGACAGATCTTCTTCTGCCAGGGAGATCGCTTTGCGGAGAATGACTTCCTGTTGCAGCAGGCTCTGAACTTGCTGAAAGTTGACAAGCAGATCAAGCACAGCCTTATTTTGCTGATAGAGAATCTGTTCGCGTGCGACAACTACGCCCTGGTGTGCGGCAGAGAGATTTTCAATGCCGCTTCCGCCCTCGAAAAGATTGAGGGAAGCCATGATGCTCATATAGTTTGAATAAATGCTGCCTTGGGTTGCAATGATATTGGAACCCACCAAAGAAGCAGAGGGTAAGCCGCTGGTGTTGACATACATCTGGCTTTGTTCCTGAAAACTCAGATGCGGGAGAAAATCACCAATGGCCTGCAAAGAACCGGCATTCGCGCTACGCAAGTTTTGGGCGGCAAGACGGATATGGGCATTATGGTCGATGGCTGTCTGGACAAGATCATAAAGGGAACTGCCGGAATGTCTGTCGG
>NZ_JBYCKP010000665.1:0-1682 GCF_057473445.1 Acidithiobacillus sp. TH-A36
AGGAAAAACTGCCAGAAAAGAGCATGACCGTGTAATTGAAAGGCACGCCCATCACGCGCTTTTTACCAATGACGGCACGATGCACGGGGCTTTTTCGGAGTCGTTCTGCGCGACTTTCACCGGTTTGCATGGGTTATTCCCGGGTAACAGCGGCTGCCGCCGTGTGCGTTTTGCCGTAGCCCAATCTCAACAACCGTTTTTGGCGCAAAGCAGAACGGTCCTGGCCGTGCTCCGCCATCCAGAGAGAGCCTTCAATGGCCTCCTGGGTACTGTTGACGGCTACTGCATAGCGATCCGCCTGATATTCCCGGCGGTTTGGGAACCAGAGCAGGGCGCTTTTGGGTACCAGCAAAGCGAGCAGAATAAAGGCCGCGATGGTTTTGGTTTCCGGGACGGTACTGCCCAGAAATACGCCCATGGCGGTCAGGAACAGGACCGAAGTGACGGGATACATATAGTTCAGCGCCGTATGCCCGAAGCGAATATGTCCGAGCTCATGCCCGAGTACATACCGGCGCACGGAGGGCGGGGCATCCTTGGCCAGTTTTCCGGAAATGAGGATATACCGCATGTAACTCCAGGCCCCATAACCCTGCCAGGGCCACCAAGCGGGGAGCATCATCAATTTGGGGTGGATGTGCCGAAAAACCCGACGCCAGCCTTTCAGTTCCGTCAGGGACACATCGGAACGGACCATTTTGTCCAGGTCGTTTTTCCATTCGGCAAATGTAGCCTGGTTTTCGGTGGAGTGGCTTGAGGTCAGGGCAAACCGCATGGCCCGACTGCCTACCCCAAACATATACACAATGCCGCCGACGACGAAAGCAATGCCGCCGACAACAATGACGACATAATCTTCCAGGTCCTTAAAAATCTCATCCAAGATCCCATCCCACGGCATGCCATTACCAGAAGCAGAGGGGATTGGTGCGCCCAATCCGGAACTGCTGGTGTAGTCGGACATTCCTGTTACACCGGATAGGGAGACCTGCCGACCAGAAGCGATATAAGCAATAATATCGACCGCGAATGCGCCAATACAAAAACCCATAATCAATTTGGCGAAAAACGAGAAATGGCCTTTGATTTCACATCGGCTATCCACCATCGCGGTGAAGAGATACACCAGAGCGAGTAGCGGTAACACGATCATTTGTGTGGAGGGATTGAACAGTTCCATGATAGTCCTTCCTGAACAGTAAGTATGGATTGCTGATTCAGGAGAATAATGGGTGCAGCGTGATTATGGTGCGGCATTAAACGGCTTTTTTCTGGTTTTTTCTGAAAGTAGAAATTCCAAAACCGATCAAGAGATCAAATTGATCCCCGCATGTGCAACGAAACGCCAATCCCTGGAGACACGTTTTGGCCCGCAAATCCTTCAGGCTTCGGGAATGGCAATGCTTTGATAACGGTAGGTCTGGCTTTGCGGATCCATGCCCTGAATTTCCATAATGGCGCTGATGGCTCTTTTACCCTCGGCGTTCAGACGCATTTGGATGACGTAATGAATGGCTTGGGAAACCGTTTGCCGGATAGCGAAGTGTGGCCAGGGAACGCCGGAGCGCAGGACCAGCGTTTCCAGCCGTTCCAATGCCTCGATGGGGCTGTTGGCATGAATGGAGGTCATGGAGCCATCGTGTCCGGTATTGCAGGCGTCCAGCATATCAAGGGCTTCGGCT
>NZ_JBYCKP010000666.1:0-1304 GCF_057473445.1 Acidithiobacillus sp. TH-A36
AATTGCTGCTTGCGTTTGGACAGGGAAACCATGCTGACCGCATCCGCGCGCATATCCAGTCCGAGTAATGGGGGTTTCGGTAGATTGATCATGAAAAAGCTGCCCGAAAAACAAAACAAGCCCCATGATAGGCCGCCGGCTTGGGCCGTATTTTTTTATAAAGGCTGAAAATTCGCGTTTATTTAATTTTGATGGTGCTATTGAAGGGATAAAAACGATCAAGAGATCAAATTGATCCCGCGCTCTTCAGGATGATTGCTACGCAAGAGACCGTTTGCGACTTATCTACCATGATTTGTGAGGGCTTGTGCAAACCGGATAGTCATTTCAATTTTCACCACAAGAAAACAACCGATACGCATAATGATCGACCACAAAAAACTTGTATGCCAGATAGCTTGTACGCACTCCGTTGTCCCGTAGATGTTGACCCGGTAGATAATGTGACTGGCGCGGTTTGAGTCTTCTCCAAAATGTGTTTTCACAAAATGAGACAAGGCGCTCAATGACGGGAAAATCGGATTTTTGGCGAGATAGGCTTGTGCTTGGGCGGCCCGTTTCTCCCGAATGTGGCGCTGATCAATTTGATGAAAGATAAGCAAAATCACAAGAACGATGTTAACTGCCACAAAACTCAAAAGAAACTTGATGAATGTCGGAACATGACTGGTGCGATCCTTCATGCTAATGCTGTCTTGTTGTAGGTTACGGTCCATAAAGCCTCCAATGGATGGTTAAAACCAACAAAACCAACATTCACCCCTGCTCGCGCAGGGGATGGCCTTTTGTGGCTGACAAAATTGCTCTATCTAATTTAACACGGCAATTTTGCGCGTTTTCAAAACGCAAAATGCCGGGTTACCCCGAAATAAACGGTGTAACCCGTCAGGGTGTTGCTTTCACCGATGTATCGTGAAAACTCCACCGCAGAAAACACATCAGTTTTCCAACCAACCGGCACCTCAGTCGTACCTTTGAACTGGTACAAATTGGCGGGTCTTGTCAAATTAAGGCCAGCGATATTCCCGTCAAACCCGGCCAAGGCCTCCGCCTGGCCTTTGAGTCTTAACCAGGAACAAGGCTTAAGCAGGATGTTAAAACCGATCCCGGCCGCGTTGTTGTGCAGATCGCCATAGGCCAGGTAGTTGTAGGCCGCAAAAGGCGTCACAGCCATCCAACCATTGCGGTACACCGTATAACCCGCACGGACATTGAGGACATTTTGCAAGACGGGAAGGGGCGGTTTCAAGTTTGAAGTGCAACACCGCTGTTTAACTGCCTGATTTGCTGTGCCATCACTTCTG
>NZ_JBYCKP010000667.1:0-16105 GCF_057473445.1 Acidithiobacillus sp. TH-A36
ATGAAAATACTGGTTAATTACCGTAGGTACGTTAATGGCGGCATCAGAAATAGTATGAATCTCAATAAAAGGGATTTTGTTCATAGTTGAAACCAGAGCAATAGGATAATTTCCCGCCTCATCGGCCTCATGAAATATTTTTGTACTTTTTTGAATTTTTTTGACATTACGCAACCATGCATCCCCAGACCCTTGAGTTCCATAAGCAAGTATCCACGGCCTACGCCCCACTGGTGCAGACAGAATATTAGCAGGCGTAAACCGAGCAACCTTTGTAGCTGCAACAGCAGCCAACTTCACTAATTCTGGATCTGCATAAATATATTCAGGATTTGGGTTGCCTTGTTTATAACCCTCATCATCAGCGACCAATGCGCTAAACTGACCAGGAACAATATTTCCATCACGTTTGGTCATATAATTACTAAAATTAACTACTCTGGCGCCGATCACAACATCACCCATCGACAAATCAGGCAAATGCGATCCTGCAGTTCCTGGATCAATGACAAAAGCAGGGTCAAAAGTTTTTTCCATAAGATAAGTATCTATAGCTGTGAGACTAAAACTACCAACTGGAGGGGGGGACGACAGGACCACAGGTATCCCATAAATATCTCCTGTGGTGAACTTAAAAAAACCTTCTTTATAATTTTTTTGGTTGTTCATCTTGGCAGTAATCTGAGCATAGGTATTGGGGCTTGATGGCAGAATGATACCAACAAATGACCGTGGTGTACCCAAACCATCATTCTTGATTGCTAGTAACTCTGTATCAGCTGTGGAGCAACTCGAAAAAATAAACAAACCAGAGAATATAATCATGTAAAAATGTAATCTTATATGGTTCATAATAATCACACTCCATTAGTTAAAAAAATTTACAGGCGCAAGACAAAAACAATTCAACGTCAAGCGCCTGTGGTTGAAGCTTACGATATAAAATCAAACTCACTCAAAGCGTAGGCTAACATTACTACCTAAAAAAACTGGGGCGCCTGACTGACCCTGTAAATAAGAAAACGGAGAACTCATTTGTTCAGCGTATACCAGATAATTATTATTGAGAATATTATCTGCGTAGAGACTGAGCCTCAGAGATTTAATATAAGCCGAATTAATTGGCATATCATAAGACACATTAAAGTCTAGTGTATCATAGGAAGGCAAGGTCAGACCTATTGTTTGCCCCTTGTTAGTTGCCATATATTGGCGACCAACAAAATGTCCCGTCAGCGCCGCATACAAGCCACCATGCTCATAGCGAACTCCAGCAGTTGCGGTATAAGTCGGAACATAGGGCCGAGATTCTCCAGGATACGATGTTCCATTCTTTCCGACCGAAAGGGTTGTGTATTTGGCACTCGTATAATTATAGTTACCAAATAAAGACACATCATCTTTAACTGGCACATCCAAACCCAAGGTAACCCCCTGGTATAAGGCCGCGCCGTTGTTATACTCAAATGTCTGACCAGTTGCCGAATCGTAATACTCACTGAATATATTGCTAAAATTTCTCCTGAAGACCGAAAGATTCGTAGAGAGCAGGCTACTCTTATATCTTATTCCAGCGTCGTAACTTATATCACCCTCTGGTTGAACGGTAATAGCTGCAGGTGTAGGTGCTACACCAATAGCCGAGTAATAGGCGCTAATGTTTGGCACCTTATTTGTTTTACCCACACTGAAATATAGGTCAACGTCATGAATTGGGGTATACGAGAAACCCAATGACGGCTCCAAGAAATAATAGGTATTATTTACATGCCCACCATAATTGTAATAGTAACCAGCCACATCATCACAGCCAGTTGATACTATATTATACTTTATCCCTGGATAAATATGTAACTTACCATTCATAAGATCTATATTATCCTGCAGATACACGTAATTATAATTACGTGTATCATGTTCATTCCACGCATTATTGTAACCATCAATATTGGGGACTGGACTACTTCCATACCAGTATTCGGCACTATGGTCTTGACTATAATCGACCATGGCTCCTAATTCTACGGTGTTGTGTGGGGCAAAAAAAGTTAACGAGGGAATAAAACCTACACTCTGAATATCGTCAATATAATTATGATATTGCGTTCCATTTACTGCGGATCCAAATTCCGCAACTGGGTCATAACTATTATTTGTTGACGGTGGCGCTGCATAAGGTTCCAGATTCGTTCCTACTGGATAGCCTTGATATATCGCATAGCCGTAATAGCTAGGATCATAGTATTGCGAACTTGTAAAAGAAGTACGGTTTGCAGATTGCTGCTGAATAAACACCTTTGTTTTTGCCATCATATATTGATTAAGCAAACTTTTCCAAGATAAAATGACATTTAGAGCATGAGTATTCGTAGCACTATAAGCCACGTTTAGAGGAGCCTGATAGGCCCGATTACCGGCCAAAAGCGACAATGGTACCAATGAAGGCTGCCGCGCCTGCTCCACGTTATAAACAGCAACCAGTTTGAGTTGAGATAATCCGTTATTATAGGGTTGCACAATAGCTGCATAGTATGAATTGATATCAGCATATACATTACTCATGAAGCTAGGGGCATGTGTATACGAATATTTAAAGAGCATTTCCGTACCTGTACCTGGAAGTGCTCCACTATTTACTGAGAAACCGGTCGTATAATTTCCGCCCCTGTAACCATATTTCCCCCCAGATGCATTCAAGTCAACATAAAACTTAGAGGTTGGCATGGCAGGCTCATACGAAATAGTACCGCCTAATGAGTTAATTCCATTTTGGGATGGCTGATTCGCTCCACTGAACACTTTAACCGTAGAAATCTGTCCCATGGTTAAAGGCGTGTAGGCGTGATCATCCCCAGTGCCACCAGCCCCACCACGGAAAGTATTAATGATTGGAACCCCATCAAAATTTGATGCCATCTGGCTACTGGTGAAGCCCTGATAGGTAAACTCATTATCCGTTGCCGAGAGATTTCCAGGCCCTTGTGATATGACATTCATTCCTGGAACATGCTTGAGCACAGATTGAAAATTTTGCGCTGGTGAAGCATGTGTCACCGTTTTCTTACTCACTGAAGTCACTGCCTTTTCCGGTGGAGCAACTTTTTTCACTGCTCCAATATCGGTCACTGCTGGAGTGCTTTGGGTAGGTGCTACCACCGCACTATCATCGGCATTAGCAATGCTTGCAAATACACTTAATGCTGCTAGAACTGCCGTGGACACTAATTTAGTCCTCATCAATGGTCGCCGAAACACTTCTTTCCCATCATATATGCCCATATCAACATTACATTTAGTTTTCATCAGTACATTCTCCCTCTGTTATATAACTCATTAAACCTAAAGCATAAAACCACTTGAAATCCATATAGTTAAAACAACATATTGTCACTTAACACCTCAATAATACTTATACATGCGCCGAAATAATGCCTTTCTTTGAAGATAATATTCATTAAAGTGTAATTTTTTATAACATTAGTTTTAGTTTAATATACCTCTCACTAACTTGTCCCAACAGATTACTACGGCGTTCAGATTAAGCCCTGACCACTGCTGCTGATTATTGATCTTCTGCTTTCATAAAGTATCCGAGATACTTGGCTATTAATAAAGTGTTATTTATGTAACGTTGCCTATCATAAATTGCAACACTCATAAGAGCATTTTCGGTAATTTGCTGGAACCGTATGTTTCGATGAGCTGAGATGGAAACATTTTCAATTAACCCTCCTTGAGAACTTTTCATGCAGTTAGGTCTGTATGGGAAAGTTGCTATAGCGCTTAACTGGCAACCATCGACGTTCCCGCTCAGTCAGGACAGCCCACACCCAAAGAAGTCTCCGCGTACCAGTGAAAAAGGCCGTTAACCGGGCGGTTTCAAGTTTTTTAAAGGTTACCTCCTACATTCACTCAGCTTTCGTTATGACATATGCAAAACATTATTATTAACATGCTAAATCTATTAGCAAAGTTCATGCCATAATTTTAGATTCTGACCATCTCTAGTTGTTTTTTATTAAACCTTGCTAAAAAACAACAAATTATTATAAACACAAACTACTGAAAAGTGATGACCGCCTTTATTCTTCATTTCTTGAAATTAAGAATATTAAGCATGTCGCACCAAAAAAATGCGTTTGTATCAGAATTGCACTCTCGTTGTGCAAACCTTCTCTGGTCGCAGGGGTAACAGACAGCCTTACCTTGGGTTTTTTTTGCCAACACCCTGCAACACGTTACCTACTCATTTCCGGAAAATTTTATCAATACGCGCATGATCCAGTGGCCGAATAACCATATTATCAATGTTGACATGAGCGGGGCGCGTGACCACCCAGGCAATGGCATCTGCTATATCAGCGGCTTCCAGTGGTTTCATGCCATCATATACGCCACTTGCTCGCACAGCATCGCCACCAAACCGGGTCAAACTGAACTCCGTCTCAACAAAACCTGGATCAATTTCGGTTATACGAATGGGTTTACCCAGCCATTCCAGCTGCATCGTTTCGCTGTTTGACAATCCAAGCAATCCATGTATCTGGCCCCGATGAAGACACGAAAACCCGCCTCTACCAAAGCACGTATGGTCTCTGCACCAATACCCGATGAGGCCCCTGTAATAACCGCATTTTTCTGATTCATAAACAACCACCCCCGGTGAAGATACCATTGGATAGTCCTGACAACGTGTCATGCCGCCAACAACGTAAACGCTACAAAATTGCCGTCTCTATTAACCGGGATATGCGTTGCAGGGCTTCTGTATTCTTCGCCTCAAAGCGCAGGACCAGTGCTGGCTGGGTGTTTGAGCAACGCACCAATGCCCAACCATCCGCAAACTCAATACGCAGGCCATCCAGTGTTAACAAGTTTGCATCCGGGAACGAAATTGGCGCATCACGCAAAAGTGCTTCCATAATCTGCTGGGGTTTCCCTTCTTCCATTTCCAGCCGCTGTTCCGGCGTGCATGGCCATTCAGGCAGATCATCCAATACGTTATTGCGTAAATTTTCATCCCCGTTGATGCTCGACAAAATTTCCAGCAGTCGTGCAGCGGCATACATCCCATCATCAAAACCAGGCCAGCGGTCTCTAAAAAAGAAATGACCCGCCAGTTCGGCCCCCACGGGCGCATCCAGTTCTTCCATTTTTGTCTTGATCAAGGAATAACCGGTTTTCCACATAACCGGTCTTCCACCAGCGGCGCGAATCACATCGGGCAACAGCGCTGAGGATTTCACGTCGTACACGACTGCCGCATCTGGATAATCCGGCAAAATATGTTTTACAAAAAGCATCAGAAGCCGATCGGCCAGGATCACCTTACCTTTGGCACTGACCAAGACCATGCGGTCGCCATCACCATCAAATGCCAGACCTATATCCAGGTTTTCAGCGCGGACCAGCGCCATTAAATCCCGCAAATTGTCCTCATTGGTCGGGTCAGCAGGGTGGTTGGGGAAGCGTCCATCTACGTCCAGATACAGTCCGAAAACCGTACAGTTCAGCTTCCCAAAAAGCTCCGGAGCGACGATTCCAGTAACTCCGTTACCGCAATCCATACCAATGCGTAAGGGTTTCTGCAGACGAATATTTTCCACAACAAAGTGCTGATATGCATCCACGATGGAATGCGCAATGCTTACGCCCTTCTTTTCTGGTTGCGTGTATTCTCGTGCCTGCAGGCGTCGATAAATACGCTGGATATGCTCTCCATACAATGTTTGGCCCATCATGACGGTCTTGAACCCATTCTACTGGGGCGGATTATGACTACCCGTCACCATTACGCCACCGTCTGCACCCAAGTGTTGCACGGCGAAAGAGAGCACTGGCGTAGGAACCATGCCGACATCAAGGACGTCGCATCCAACCTTGCACAATCCACTACACAGAGATTGATGAAAAGCCAACCCTGATAAACGCCCATCTCTTCCCACGACCATGTTTTGTCCTCCGCGACTCCGGAGTTCACTACCAATCGACTTCCCCAGCTCTTCCACCAAATCGGGAGTCAGATCGCGATCAACCACGCCACGAATGTCGTACTCCCTGAAAATGCCCGGAGGAATATTGATCATAGAGGTGTACCATGGGCCTGGTGGTGCAGCCGCACAGCCTCTCGCGCGACAATGGCGAGACGTTCCTTCACCTGGGCATACACATTCTGCTGCACCGCTTCACTCTGGGTGCGCAGGGCAATCACGCCACATAGGGAGGCGGCGTGAAGCCCAAAAGTGCGAGCAATGGTAAATAGCGCTGAACTTTCCATCTCAAAATTCAGCACGCCCAATCGCTGCCATTCCTCCAGGCTGCCTTGGAGATGCCTGGGCACATAACCGGAGAAAGAATCATAACGCTCCTGCCCAGGCCAAAAGCTGTCTGATGAACAGGTTATTCCGGTCTGGTAAGGGAAATCCCGGAGTTTTGTGGCTTCTATCAGTTTCAGGGTCAGCGCAAGGGATGGCACTGCGGGATACTCTATGGGCGCATAATGTCCTGACGTTCCCTCCAATCGCACCGATCCCTCGCTGATAATCAAATCCCCCAAATGCACATGGGACTGAATGGCTCCCGTCGTTCCCAATCGTATAAAGTGTGTCACCCCCAGTCGGGCCAGTTCCTCAATCGCAATCCCGGTAGAAGGTGCGCCGATCCCGGTGGACATCACCAGAACGGGGATATCATCTACGTAACCTAAGGCCGATCGATACTCCCGATGCTGGGTCAGTTCACGGGCGTCATCCAGAAATGCGGCAATAGGATTCACCCGATCAGGATCACCCGGCAAAAAGACATACTGCGCTCCACACAACATCTGTGCAGATAAGCCAATGTGATACTGGATGGCCTTCGTATCCGCAATAATTCCCGTCATAGCGCCGCCTCCTGACTGAGCAAATCATCCAGTAAGCTGCTGGCTCCAAAGCGCAGCGTACGGGGGGTAATAAAAGTTGTTCCCATCACGGCTTCAATTTGGGCAATATGGGCGTCCATCTGTTCTCCTGTGCGCACGCCTCCGGCCACTTTTATCCCGGGAGCCACTTGGGAATGGGCAAATTCCTTGGTCACGACAAGCAGATCGGCCACAGCCTCTGGTGTGGCACCGACGGCGGTTTTTCCCGTAGAGGTTTTAAGGAAATCCACACCTATTTCCGCTATTTCTCGGGACAATTCCCGACGCATGGAAGAAATAGGTATCGCTCCGGTTTCCAGAATAGCTTTAATTCGTACTTGATTACCGAGCCAATGCTGCACCGCTTCCATGAGCCTGAAAACTGCTCGTTTATCTCCTGCCAACCATGCTTTATAGGGCACGACAATATCCACTTCCTGTGCCCCTGCTGTGACTACTGATTCCAGTTCTGCATGCACCTCCTGAAGGCTGTTATCACCAGAAGGAAAATTGATGACAGTAGCCACCGCAATGGGCGTTTCCCGCAACAGATTCACTGCACGCGCTACGTAAGCCGGATGTATACACACCGCTGCAACATCGCCATATCTGGTTCGCGCCTTGGCACAAAGTGTTTCTACAGCAGCTTCATCGCCTTGCACCGCTTCTAATCGCGTCAGATCCAATAATCCAATGCGTTCCGCAATACTATGTTTCACGAACGAAAACCCTCCAAATCAGCTGCACCAAAATGATGTGGTAACAGATCACGAAAAGGTATCCTCTCGGGAAGGCCATCCATGACAGAGGTAAGTACCCACATGCGCGTATCGGCGAACTCATTCAGGCGCTGACGGCAACTTCCGCATGGCCAGGCAGGCGTATGACCTTTACAGGCCACGTAGCAGGCAAGAATATGCATCGGCCCCAAGGTCGCCACCATGTGGCCAATAGCTACTGCTTCTGCACACAAACCAGAAGGATATGCAGCATTTTCCACATTACACCCGTTAAATATTCGGCCACTGGTTGTTAATATTGCGGCACCTACAGAAAAGTGAGAATAGGGTGCATAGGCATTTTCCAGGGCCGCTTCAGCGGATCTGCGGAGCTGCGCAATGGTGGCTTCGGGCAGATTCATTTTTGTATCAGGACCATTCAAGCTGCTTTCCTCCTTTGCTGGCGTTGATCTGCCAAACGCAAGCCAATAAAATAGATCACGCCGGTAATTATTGCCGATGAAACTTGCCAGGGAACAAAATAAAAAATGCGACTGACGCTGAGATATTTCCATTGCCCCAATAAAATGCCAAAAATCAGCATACTAACCGCCCAGGGTGCCGGCCATAAAAAGTATTCTTGCCAATTTCCGGCAGGACGATAAAAAAGGGTCACCTCTTCTGCATAACGCTCTTCATAAAACCAGTCAATTATCAGAATAAACGTGAAGGGAAATAATAAGGATCCCAAGAGGGAAAGAAATCCTTCAATAAAATTCAGGATGCCAGCAATGGCCAACCCGGTCGCAAAAGTCCCCAGGAGCACCACCACCACCGGCTGCATCCAGCGCCGTGGTTTGCTGGTAACATTAACAACGGCAAGCAATTTTGTGACGGCAGGATACAAATTCATGGCATTGGTATGGGCAATGGCCAATATGACGCCTATCGCCGATATTTCTCCCCAAACGGGCAAATTTTTGCCCAACAAAGCAATATTCCAGTCACCGGTCATTTGCAGCGCAATCAAGCCCAGAATACCCATGAGCAACACGGCTGACATCACCCCAGTTGCAGGCGCGAAGGCATAGAGGGCACGCTGAAGAGTTTTTTCATTCTCTCGTGCAGGCATGCAAAACCTTGTTACCGTGGGGAAATCATATGCCCAGGCCAACAGACTGAAACTCAGGACAAGATCAATATCCGTGCCCCAATGGACAGGCACTGTGGCAACGGGCATCACAAATGGATGCTGCGTAAACAAATAATAGGCCAGGACCGCGTAACAGAGCAGAAAAAGTAGAGCCGTATATTTATAAAACTTTTCCAGAACTTCCATACCAAAAAATACCAGACCAATTTGCAGTACACCAAGAACGACATACCAAAGTATGCCATTTCCAGGGAACAGCGTATCAAGAATTTTTCCGCCAACATCCGTATTCAGTCCAAACCAGCCCGAACCAACGATGGTATACAGGATGGCCAGAACGGTTGCGCCACCCACCCCAAAAGTCCGTCTTGCCATCACCATGGAAATAATTGGCCTCTGACGACCCATATGCGCCAACAATAAGGCGGGGATGAGGCCAATCAGCAGAGCAAGCAATACGATCCACACAAAATTCCATAATCCAATACCATGGAGCAGCAGACCAATGACCGGAGTGGTTGCAGACGCCGAGGCCAGAGCCCATATCAAAAAAAGCATACCGGGGCGCATGGTTCGGGCAGATTCTGGAACCGGCGCCACCCCCAAGGTTTCCACATGATGACTCTCCGTTTCGCCAACCACTGGTATGGGCTTACTCATGGGACACCCGATGATGGATCTCCGAATACTGATCTTCCTGGGAGTTCACGGAATTCGATTTGAATATCCACTGCAATAAAAGATAGCTTGTACCCGCCACCATAAATGTCCAAAACCATCCATAGGTATAAAGACGATCAAAAAAACCGGGATGATCAACAATACCTCCCGCACTGTGCGCTGCCGCATAAAATCCCGGAAGTATGGGCAACACAGCAAGAGCGATGGCCACAAATGCACGGGTGTTCCAACGTGGATAAATACCATTTTCCCTATACAAATCTCCCAGATTAATATTCCTTTTTCGCCAAATCCAGTAATCTGCAATCATCACTCCCGCAATAGCCCCAAGCAAACTGCCATAACCGGCGAGCCAGGTAAAAATATAGGCGGATGCATTTTCCATCAGCAGCCAGGGACACATCAAAATTCCGACCACACCGGTTATTATTCCGCCCGTACGAAAGCTGATCCGTTGTGGTGCCAAATTAGAAAAATCATTGGCGGGAGACACGACATTGGCCCCCATATTGATGCTGGTTTGGGCAAGCAAAATGGCGCCCATGGCAAGTAACAACAGAGCACCATTCTGGGTAATGTGCGGAATCAAGGTAATAGGGTTCCACAGTACCTGATGAAACACACCAATGGCCGCCGCCGTCACAAAAATTCCGATAAAACTGGTACCCATCATGCCCAGGGGCAAACCGATGGATTGGCCAATAATCTGCGCTTTCTGTGATTTTGCGTAGCGTGTAAAATCGGGAATATTCAGGCTCAAAGTTGCCCAATATCCCACATTGGCCGCAAGACCTGGCCAGAAAATATCCCAGAAGCGATGCGCGGATGGTTGTACCAAAATATTGGATTGGTGGAGTACCTCAAAAAATCCCTGTCCTGTCCGTATGGCCCAAAAGAACAGCAGCAGAAGCAGTATGATCAGAAGAGGAGCCGCCACAGTCTCAAATCTTTTGATAGCGCGCATGCCACGCAGCACAATCAACATCTGCAGCAGCCAGAACAGTCCAAAAGCAATAAACGCATGACCCTGCACTTTGGGCCAATAGGACCAGAAATGACCCATGAGGGCTGAAAGTGCCAAGCCCCCTAACCAGGTCTGGATGCCAAACCATCCACAAGCCACTAAACCACGCGCCATGGCCGCCACCTTGGCGCCGTTAGTCCCAAACGATGCTCTGACAAATACCGGGAAAGGAATCCCATAACGGACTCCCACATAAGCATTCAGAAGCATGGGGATCAGGACCAACACATTACCCAGCGTTACCGTGAGCAACGCCTGCCACCAGAGCATACCAGCCATCATCAAGCCGGAAGCCAGGGTATAAGTCGTCAATACTGCGGACATGCTGATCCAAAGTGCGGTAATGTTCCAGGTGTTCCAACTCCGCTCTGATGCTCCTACGGGTGCCATGTCTGCGTTGTACAGTTTTGAATTTCCGAGCGAGGCTTTCAACGCTCCAAGCTCGCCCATATCGGGAGCCGCTATTCCGGACCATTCAGTAGAAACACTCGGTGGAGGCGGCATGTCAGTGCCACTCCCGAATGCCTGTGTGCCCGCGCTCTACCGCTTGATAGGGCTGACGCCGGTTCTGTTCCTGTTGTGCGCGCATAAACGCCGGAAAGGCCGGTCTGAAAACATATTCACCAGCACCACGCTGGGCTTGCAGGTTTCCCTGTGCATACACCACCTTGCCTCGGCTGATGGTATATGCCGGGCCACCTGACACCCGCATACCTTCAAACACATTGAAATCCACCTGCTGATGCTGATTTTCCACGCTGATAACCCGGGTTAATTGCGGATCCCAGATCACCAGATCAGCATCGCTGCCCACCTGTATAACGCCTTTGCGCGGATAAATATTGAAAATTTTTGCCGCGTTACTGGAGGTCAATGCCACAAATTCATTCGCCGTAAGACGCCCCATGTTGACGCCGTGGTGCCATAACACGGCCATGCGATCTTCCACTCCGGCGGTACCATTGGGAATGCGTGCAAAGTTATCCTGGCCCATCGCTTTCTGATCCCCACAAAAGCAGCAGTGATCAGTGGCAGTGGTCTGCAATATGCCGCCACTCAAGGCCTCCCATAAGGCCTCCTGATGGGCTCTGGGTCGAAAAGGCGGGCTCATGACATGAGCTGCGGCGCGGCCCCAGTCCTTGTCAAAGTAGACAGATTCATCAATCAGTAAATGCTGGGCCAGACATTCCCCAAACACTCTTTGCCCCCGACGCCGGGCTTCGGTAATAGCGTCTATTGATTCAATGGCAGAGTTATGCACCAGATAGATGGGGACCCCGAGAATACCGGCAATCTGGATGACCCGTTGTGCGGCTTCACCTTCGACTTTGGGCGGACGCGACTGAGGGTGTCCTTCGGGTCCTACAATTCCCTTTTTTAGTAGAAGTTTCTGTAGATAATCGACCAATTCCCCATTTTCCGCATGGACTGTTGGCAGAGCGCCCAACTCCAAAGCACGGGGGAAACTCTGGGTCAGAACACCATCATCGGCCATAATGGCCCCTTTATACGCCATGAAATGCTTGAAACTATTGACCCCCCAATCACGGACCAGAGTACCCATGTCCTCGTACACCGAGTCATCCCACCAGGTCACCGCGACATGAAATGAATAATCTGCACAGCTTTTTTCAGCCCAATCACGCCATTTGTGGTAAGCCGTCAAAAGGCGTTCACCCGGGCTGGGAATCACGAAATCAATAATCATGGTCGTCCCACCGGCAAGGGCAGCGGCCGTACCACTATAAAAATCCTCACTGGCTACCGTGCCCATAAACGGCAATTGCATGTGCGTATGGGGGTCAATGCCGCCCGGCATCACCAGGCAACCCGAGGCATCAATTTGTTCCGCACCAAGGGGTACCGCAAGGCCAGGCTCTACCGCCACAATCCGACCATCCTCGCAATAAATGTCGGCGTTGAAACTGCGATCTGCATTGACCACGGTACCATTACGGATGAGCACAGACATGAATTTATTCCTCCTTCCCTATCCCCGACCGGGCAGCAATGTGATTCAGCGGATTGTTGGGATGCTGATTCCAGTTGGCAGGTTCCGAGGCTATTTCCAGTCCGGTTCGGGGGTCCATGCCGCTCGTCATTTGCTCCATACGGATACAGTCATCTACCGGACACACCGCCAGGCACAAATTACAACCCACACAATCCTCGGCCCGCACCCGATAACGACCAGAATCTGCAACACGGCCGATCGCCTGATGAGACGTATCTTCACAAGCAATGTGGCAACGTCCGCAACCAATACAACGATCCTCATCAATATTTGCCTTGCTGACATAATTGAGATTCAGCATATTCCAATCGACGACATGCCTTATTGCCTGCCCAGTGAAATCTCCCAACCGGCTGTAATTCTTTTCCTGCATCCAGGTCTGCAAGCCTTCCGTAAGCTCATCAATGATACGAAAGCCGTAAAGCATGGCGGCTGTACACACCTGAACATTCGTCGCACCCAGGACCATGAATTCGGCCGCATCTCTCCAGTGGGTAATACCGCCTATGCCGGAAATAGGCAGGTGCCCGAACTGCGGGTTCCGGGCTATTTCCGCCACCATGTTCAGCGCAATGGGTTTCACCGCCGGTCCACAGTAACCTCCGTGCGTGCCACGACCATCTACGGTCGGTAACGGGGCCATCTGATCAAGGTCCACGCCGACAATCGAATTGATGGTATTGATCAGAGAAACGGCATCTGCACCGCCTGCATAGGCAGCTGCTGCACTCCAGGTAATATCCGTTATATTCGGCGTGAGTTTGACGATTACGGGTAAGCGGGTGTGTTGCTTGGCCAAGCGGGTAACCGCCTCAACCAGCTCCGGAGCCTGTCCCATGGCCGAACCCATTCCCCGCTCCGACATGCCATGCGGACAACCCAGATTCAATTCGATGCCATCGGCACCAGTTGCCTCAATCTGCGGCAGCCATTCTGCCCAGATCGCTTCCTCCAGAGGAAACATGACCGATACGACCATCGCCCGGTCCGGCCAACGTTTTTTTATTTCGTGGATTTCTTTCAAGTTAATGGCGATGGAACGATCACTAATCAGTTCAATATTACTGAAGCCCTGCACCCGCTGATTATCACCCCGCCAAAACCCATAACGCGGTCCATTGACATTGACCACCGGCGGATCAATTCCTAAAGTTTTCCAGACAACCCCGCCCCATCCGGCTTGAAATGCACGATCGACATTAATCGCGCGATCTGTCGGCGGCGCTGAAGCCAACCAAAACGGATTAGGGGAATGAATACCTAAAAATTCACTGGTCAGATCGGGTTTCATGCAATTTTCCTTGCGGCTTTGGCAAGCGTGGCTATCATGGAGGCAACCGCTACTTTTGCATCGGCCACTGCATGAACCGTGAGATCCTCACTCATGCTCGCGCAGTCACCAGCAGCCCACACCCCTTCCAGACTCGTTCGTGCCTCACCATCCACCTGAATTTTGCCCCGAAGGTTCATCGCCAATTCCAGGGTGTCTGAAGCCCAAGCTGCGGCCTGCAATTGCTGGCCGATGGCAACAAAAACCTGATCAACAGACCAAGTGAGCGCATCGCCCACATCCTGCAGTTGATCATTCACAACTTGGGTGGGCTGCAGACAAATACTTTTACAAGTTCCGTCTCTGCCAGCAATGGATACGGGTCGCAGGTAATGGTGGATGAAAACACCTTGCTCCTTGGCCAACATTTGTTCATGCAGGCTGGCACCCATGGCTTCGGGACCGCGCCGATAACAAATATGCACTTCTTCTGCACCGAGCAGACGTACCTGCACAGCAATGTCTATGGCGGTCATCCCTCCGCCAATCACCACGACACGCTGGCCGACCGGCACAGGCTCTTGTCGACGCATTCGGGCAATGTAAGGCACTGCACTGAAAACACCCTGGAGCTCTTCTCCGGGTATCTGCATTTTTTGCTGTCCTTGAAGCCCTAAAGCCAGCAAAACACCCGCGTAATCGTCACACAACTGCGACAAAAACAGCTCTTTGCCTAAGGCCATGCCGGTATGCAAGTGAATGCCGGGATGTGACAATACCCTGCTGGCTTCCCACTGCGCGGCGTCATCCAGTATTTTATAAGCAGCAATACCGCTTTCATTTAATCCGCCCGGCACCGCCTGCGATTCGAAGACATCTATTGTGAAACCGGCTTGAGCCAGAAGCGTAGCAGCCGTCATCCCGGCTGGTCCGGCACCCACTACCGCCACTTTAGTCCCTGTGCCTGATGTCCTGGAATTTGAAGAGAGGTCATTACGGGTAGAGAACTTCTGCATCGCAAATTTTTGCAGTTGGCCGATCGGAACAGGACCGCCATTTTCATGTTGACGCACACAAGCTTGTTCACACAAGGTTTCCACCGGACAAACCCTGGAACAGGAAGCCCCCAGAGGATTGGCCTGTAAAATGCGTTCGGCAGCACGGGACGGTTGTCCGACTGCCAACGCCCGAATAAATCCCGGAATATCAATATCGGTAGGACAGGCGGCAACACAGGGTGCTTCATAACAGTAATAACAGCGTTCGGACTCAACGAGCACCGCATCGGCGGATAAACTTTTCTCCAAAGGCCGAAATTTCGTTTCTAGCAAATCCGAATCCAAAATGACTTCAGTTATCATGGCTGGCCTCACGGGCGACAAAGATCACCATACATATCCGGGCGACGATCCCGATAGAACTGCCAGAGATCTCGCACTTCGGCGATTTGTTCGAGATCAAGATCACTCACCAAAACCTCCTCCTGATCCCGGCTTGCCTTGGCAATAATTTGTCCACGTGGATTGGCAAAATAACTTTGCCCGTAAAATTCACCAATATTCCAGGGTGCTTCATTGCCTATGCGATTAATAGCCCCCACAAAATAGCCGTTGGCAGCTGCGTGAGCGGGTTGTTCGAGCGTCCAGAGATATTCGGAAAGCCCTGCAACAGTAGCAGAGGGATTGAAGACAATTTCCGCACCATTCAACCCCAAAGCTCTGGCGCCTTCCGGGAAATGTCTGTCGTAACAGATATATACACCAATTTTTCCATAGGCGGTTTGAAATACCGGGTAGCCAAGATTCCCCGGACGAAAGAAAAACTTTTCCCAAAACCCCTGTACCTGAGGAATGTGGGTTTTCCGGTATTTGCCAAGATAACGACCATCAGCGTCAATCACTACTGCCGTATTATAATAAACACCCGTCATTTCCCGCTCATACACCGGAACAACCAACACCATCTGGTATTTTTTGGCATATTCCTGCATCAAATGAATGGTTGGGCCATCCGGTACTGCTTCAGTGAGGGCATACCAGCGAATATCCTGGCTTGGACAAAAATAGGGTCCATAGAACAGTTCCTGCATACATAACACCTGTGCGCCTTGGGCTGCAGCCGCTTCAATATGCTGAAGATGGCGCGTAATCATTTCCTCCTTGATAGACTCAGGGGAAAGCTTTTCTGCCTCGGCGGTTTGGGCAGTCTGAATGAGGGCACAGCGAACGATTTGGCTCATACATATCCTTGTGCGTCAGGCAAATATAGATTATAAAAATTAACAAGCAAGGCGCGTGCCAGATTATGAAAATCCTCATTATTGTTTTTGTAAAATATTTATAA
>NZ_JBYCKP010000668.1:0-6550 GCF_057473445.1 Acidithiobacillus sp. TH-A36
TGCCGGGAAAGCCGGCCCCGGCGGGGAAGCGGTCGAGTTCGTCGTTGTCGTAATCGGCCTCGGTGAACCAGTCCTGGTTCCACATGGGATTGGCGACGACGCGGTCGAAGGTGCGGAGCTTGCCCTGCCTGTTGCGGAATTTGGGGTTCTTGAAGGTATCGCCGATTTCGATCTGGCCTTCCATGTCATGGATGATCATGTTCATGTTGGCCATGGCCCAGGTTTCGGGGGTGAATTCCTGGCCGAACAGTTTCAGCGGGGCGACGGTGCGCTTTTTGCCCTGGGTGCTTTCTTCCATGGCGATCTCGCATTTCACCAGCAGGCCGCCGGAGCCGCAGGTGGGGTCGTAGATTTCCATGCCGGGCTCGGGCTGGAGCGCGCGGGACATGATGGTGCCGACCTCGGGCGGGGTGTAGAACTCGCCGGCGCTCTGGCCGCCGCCTTCGGCGAACTTGCGGATCAGGTATTCGTAACTCTTGCCGATGATGTCTGCCTCGACGTCGTCGAGCCCGAGGCGCTTGGTGCTGATGGCCTCAATCAGATTGGAGAGGCGGTCGTCGTCGAGGTCGCGCTGGCCGTGGGTGGTGGCGTTGAAATCCACCCGGTCGATGATGCCCTGCAGCAGCGGGTTTTCCCGGGCGATGGCCCGCATGTGGGTGGTGACGCCTTCGCCAATCTTGTCGGAGAGCTTGCGAATCACGGACCAGACCGGCTGCTCGGGATCGTCCGGCACCAGCGGGAGGTAGAAGCGGACGAGCTTGTGGTCGGCCCTGGCGAGCTGGAAGGCCTTCCTGCGCGAGCCCACCTCGGCGGTGATGCGGTTTAGTTCGTCATCGAAGACGTCGCAAAGGCGCTTGGTGAAAATGAGCGGGAGGATGTAGTCCTTATACTTCGGCGCGTCCTTGGCGCCACGGATGGAACACGCGGCGTCCCAGATCCAGGATTCGAGAGATTTGTCTTTACCGTTATTGTTTGCCAATTGAGGTTGATCCGTTCGAACCGCAACCATTTTTCCCCCATTTCTGATGCCTAAAATGGGCACAGCTTGGGAATTATATGAGCAATAGTCAATAAAACAAAAAAAGCACCCAGGCTATAACCTGGATGCTTGTTTCTTTTGGCTCCCCGGGACAGGCTCGAACTGCCGACCTAGTGATTAACAGTCTCAAATTCTGGCATTTCTCAAAGTTCACCAACCTTTATCAACCTTGACGTATCAAACAGTTATACAGATACTACCTTTATCTACATTTACCAATTTACCGCAAAAAGGTTGGATAGAGGTTGGATAGAGGTTGGATTATCCACCAAAAATCAGTGGGTCCAGGAGACGCCGCCATGCCTGAAAAATTGAACTTCACCAAAAACGGTTTGCAAGCACTAAAACCCATGTCCGACAAGCGCCGCCGCGTTTACGACGAAAAGCAAAAAGGCTTGGCCGTGTATATTTCTCCATCAGGAGCCAAAACTTTCTATTGCATCAAAAAAGTGGGAGGACGAACAGAAGAGATCCGCATTGGCGATGCCACTATCGTCACCATTGAGATGGCCAGAACCACTACAGCGAGGATCATCAACGAAATAGCCGCAGGCACGAACCCCGCCGAACAGAAGCGCATCAAAAAAGCTGAGATGACATTTTCTGACCTGTTCAGCGAGTGGGTAAAAGACTGCAAGGCCAAGGGCAAAAAGAGCCTGAGTAAAGATCAGAGCAACTATCGTTTACACTTGGGTACATTGTCGAAAAAGAAGCTATCCGACATTGAGCGCCAGCATATCCGCACATTACACAGGAAGATCGGCACCCAGTCCGGTATCTATCAGGCCAACAGAGTATTAGCCCTGATCCGCGCCGTGTTTAACTTCGGGATCAATACGCTGGATATTCCGGGGCTGACAAACCCCGCTGCTGGATTGAAGATGCACCGCGAAGAAAGTCGAGACCGACGCCTGCACCCGGATGAGATGCCACAATTTTTTGAGGCGCTGTCCGCTGAGGAAAACCCGGATATACGCGATTACATTATGTTGTCGTTGCTGACTGGAGCGCGACGATCCAATGTGCTGGCAATGCACTGGGATGAAATCCATCTGGAGCGTAAAACCTGGACTATTCCGGGAAGCAAGGCGAAAGCGAAGGACAATATCGTTGTGCCGCTCACCAATGCTGCTGTAGAGATACTGCAAACCCGGGCAGTAGCCAATGGATCACAAGGGTGGGTGTTCCCCGGTGCAGGGAAAACAGGACACCTTGTAGAGCCCAAAAAGGGCTGGGCGCGTTTACTGGAACGAGCAGGTCTCAAGGACTTGAGGTTGCACGATCTACGCCGGACCCTAGCGAGTTTTCAGATTGACGCCGGTGTATCGTTAGCTGTTATCGGCAAAGGACTCGGGCACCACTCGCAGCAAACGACCGCCGTGTATGCGAGACTGGCGCAAGACCCGGTGGCCGATGCTTGGCAGAAGGGCACCGATGCCATCCTTGTGGCTGGCGGCATGAAAAAGGCTGCTGAGGTTGTGCCAATGGAGAAATTACCTATCCATCGCAAAAAATGATATATCGTGAAACGGGTCACGAAGGCATTTGACCACGCAATAGCCTATCCTAGCTGTCTACGTTTTGCGATCCAAGCGGCAATATCAGCGACACGGTAGCGGACAAGGCGGCCTGTCTTCACAAATGGCAGGTCATAGCGACCCGTACATCGCCAGTTTTGCAAAGTGGAAGGCTTAACCTGCAGAATCAATGCTGCGTCCGCTTCGTTTAATAGCTGTTGATGGGGGAAGCCTTCATTACGACCTAACTGGCTGGTGATTTCATGAATCACCTGTTGAGTCAGGTCATTTTGATTCAGATCATTTTCAAGAGCCATAGCTTGTGTACCTCATCACTGCTGCTGGATGATAAAATTAATTGGCCGCAACATGCGCATATTCCAGTAACAATTCCTGTATCTTTCGTGGCAGATACTGGATTTCGGCTAATATAAATACTTGCTGCACATCCACAATCAGAAGCCGTACAGAAGAATCGTCACGATGGATGAATTCACGCATTCTTTTCACCAACTGGACGTTTTTTAACCGGGTAACGCTTCAGATAATACAGCGCATCCCGCAAGGCCACCTGCACTTCCTCTAACTGGTTCGCCAAAAATGGGTGCGGCAAGGTGCGGAGCTGCGGGTCGAGCAAGGAACGCCAGTAATCCATGAGCATCTTTAAATCAGGCTCCTGCCCAAGCACAGAATCCTGAGTCCGATGCAATCCAATAACGGGCATGGAAGTGGTCATGCATCCATTCTTTTTTCGCTGTCCATCAAGATGTAATGGTTGGCCCGGCTCCACACGGTTTCTTTGCACAAAGGACATTATCGTTCCTCTCCGCCTTTCTTTACCAAATACACCGCCGTTCCATACGCGACCACTTCTTGCATGATATTCCCATTGCCCGAGTCAAACTCGCCAGAATCGAACCGCATGGCCAGGACAGCATTTGCTCCCAACGCTTCGGCATTATTACTCAGTTCCTGCAGGGCATCTTCCCGGGTCTGATTCGCCATATTTGTATCGCCCCGCTGCTTGCCGCCGAAAGCCGACGCGATATTACCTAGGCTGCGTCCAATCATGTTACGTGAACGAATAACCGTACCAAATATGGTCCCGAAATTTTTCTCAATGGTCATTCCTTCAACACTATCTGTCGTAAAAATGTGCATATCATGCCTCCTGTTGTCGCACAAAATACCGATCCGCAAAGCGTTTCAATTCCGGCTGGGGCCAGCCACGAATACCTGCAGAGACCTGCATAGGCTGAGCCAACTTCCCTTCTTTCACCCATCGATACAAAGTCGCTTCTGAAATTCCCAGATATTTAGCGGCCGTCTTAGGTCGCATAAACACCGGCCATCCGTCCGTCTGGTACGCTTCGCTCATATAATCACCTCACTTACACTCACTGAATCGCTTATCTTATGAAGCAGCAGCCACATGCGGTTCCGTTTCCACGGTGTGCGTTTGCTCCTCACCAGGACCAGATAGGGTTTTCGTCGGCTTTTCCTGGTATCGGTCGATAAACTCCTCGATTAATCCCAGAATCTTTTGCTGCCCCTGTTTTAATGCCTGCTCTTTAGTACGCAGATCCTTCCGCAACTGCAGCACCCGATCCGCAGACTCCGCCATCCCTCTTGCGGCCTCAGCGGCCGCCTTGTACTGTTCCACCGCCTTTTTCCCGGAAAACCATTTGCGCTCCAAGTCCGTGCCCAGATGCACGGCCCGCTCGTAAGCTTCCTCATAGTCTTCTCGATCCGCATGCGCCGCGATGAGCTTTTGGGTGAGTTCGTCCATCCCACTAAAAATACCCTGCACACGGACCTCAAAATCATGAAAGACATCATCTACCGCCACCCGCGCGGCTTCTGAGGGGATGCAGCGCATCAAGCTGTGGTCCACCAATATCCTTCTTTGCATTTCACGCAATATATTCAATCGGTTCTGCGCCAGTTCCACGACTAACCGATGTTGGGCATTTTCCAGTTGCTGTTCCTGCTCGAGAATGAGTTTATCCAGCATATTACCGGTATCCATTGACACCTCTGTTTGCTCAAAATCCATGACCGCTGCCATATTCCTCTCCTTTATTTCGGGGGATATACCCACTGCTGATGATTCAGAACCACCGCCTTGTTACGGGCATCAATCCGCGTAATCAGGGCGCCATCCAATCGACTGCCGACATGCACCAAGGCCACCTGCCCTGCTGGCGTTTGTACGACGGCATGGGTTCCATGTACCGCAATCGTGAGCCAGCCTTTTGCCGTAACGGCGGGCGCGGGCAGCCTAACTTTCTTGCCTTTCGATGGCGGAACGACCTTTCTCGCCAGGGCTACAATCCCGTTGGGTCCCGTTGCTGAAGTGGCCTTCATTGCGGCTAAACCACTCTGTACAGGTGCTGGCACGGCACGTTCACGCAGCGCCAGTCTTGCATCGGCCGCAGACTGTTCCGCCTGACGGATCTGCACCTTCAGTTGCATGTTTTCCGCTGTCAGATTCCCCACGGTTTTTTGAAGCCGCACCCTCCCCTTATCCAGGCTGGTGATAGAGGCCTGGGCGGATGCCAGTTTTTTACGCACCTGTTCCAACTGGCTCTGGGACGACGCCAATTGCTTTGTGGTATGCACTATGCCCAATTCCACCCATTTGGGCAGTTGCTGCACCGACGCCCTCTCCTTTTTTGCCAGTGCTGCTGAATCGGTCTTCCCACTGGTTCGGTGTACCCCTTGCGAAGCAAACCAGATCGGCCCCTGCCAAACAAGGTACTCATAGGCCAGCACCATGCAGCCCATCATCGACACCACGCCTAGAACCACCACGGCGCGCCCTCGCCAGGAGCGAGCCCCGGAATGGCCTTGCCTGGATTCTGGGGCTGATGGTGACCGTTCATTTTTTGCAGGGGATGGCGTTATGGGCCTTCCCGGTAAATGTTCGGTCAACATGATCTCATGCACCTTTTTTGAGCCCATCATAGATATGTGGTAAAGAACCACGCACGGGCTTCAACAGCATGACGTCTGGATGGGATGCGCCCTTTTTAAGCACATACAACACCGCTTTTTTATACAGATTATGGCCGGTATGCAGTATCAATATGGTACGATCCCCCAAAAGCTTCGCGTGATAATGGTTGCCCACATCCACAACATCGGCTTGCGCGATCTTCCCTTTGAATGTCACCACCGTACCACCACTGTTGACTTTCAATACTTGAAAGGGAGCCGTGCCTGCCCAACTGGCAGGCGCCATCGCAAACATTACCGCCATGACTGCCGATACACACATCGCTTTTTTCATATGCACCTTCCTTCTTTATCCACGTTTAAACCGTTGACCAAACCATCCCCTCACAGATAACCCAACCATCCGAAAATTACCGCGCATCAGGCGCCGATAATTCGTTACCCAAAAACTACCGATATCATTGCGTAACTCGGCTTCCACCGCCTCGTGGCAAGCATTTAATAACCGTTTCTTACTATCCCCTACATAATCCTTCATCTTCATTTCCTCACTATTTATCCTGGAGACTTTTATTGTATCAGTGAGGTTTTTGCATTTTTTTTCGCAAAAGTGCTGGACTGTTTAAGTAATCGGCAAAAAGTGCAGTTGCGCATCGTGTCGCTGGCGTCCGGCTGCATCGTATATAGATAACTCCCTTTACACTGGCTACAGTGATTCAAGACGACCAATTTGCGGTGATAATCCCGCCACAGGTAAAAAGCTTTTTCCATTTGTAGATCTTCCACCCAGGGCACCAACTCTCTGAATCGTTGGTACGCCATCAGGAAAATCTCAGGGCTCTTAATATCCTCGCTTAATTCGTACATCTGGAGGATTTTGACAAAAGCGATACCTTCTCTGACCGCCCGGTGGGACCGCAAATACACAGAGGAATAAATAGGCGTCTGGCCCTTGGCGGGGAAACCATGTACATTTTTCCAAAGCGCGTTGAGTTGGGCGCGGTTAATCCGTGTTACCGCTTCCACATTGATAGGA
>NZ_JBYCKP010000669.1:0-2230 GCF_057473445.1 Acidithiobacillus sp. TH-A36
TCGCTTCATCACTGCCTATCGCCATGATTTTTGTTTTGGTGTTTTCGACCCTGGCGTTGGTGGTTTTGACCATGATTCTGGTACGCAGGGTTTTAAAACCATTGGATGTCATTTCAACAGCACTCAGAAGCTCGCTGAAAGCACCCCTGCCGAGTCTGCCACCTGGCGGAGCCTATGAGTTTCAGAATATTCTCGATATTTTTGCTGAATTACGCACGCGTTTGCAGGCAATGATTAATCATCAATCGCTTTTATTGACGGGTATTTCCCATGATTTACGTTCGCCTTTGGCCCGATTGCGCATGGCTTGGGAACTGCTTCCGGAAAATACCCCCCGGCATTTGCACGATGGCATGTTGCAGGACATCGAGCGCATGGACGCGCTGCTGGCACAATCGCTGGATCTGGGGCGCGGTATGGCAGCCAAGGTGGCAGATTTCGATTTGATGGTTTTATTGCAGGAAGTCGGTTCAGATTTTGAGCGGGCCGGAGGTCAATGGCATGCCCAGTTACCTCGCCGTTATGCTTTTCGGGGTGATCGAGAGGCTTTACGACGCTTATTATCCAACTTGCTGGATAATGCCATACGTTATGGCGGCGGAGAGGTTCGCGTGGAGTTCAGAAAAATGGCCAACCAGGTTCTGATCCGCCTCTGTGATGCCGGGCCGGGGATTCCGGAAATCGAGTTGGAAAAGGTTTTTGAGCCATTTATTCGTCTGGATGATGCCAGAGGGCATGGTGAAGGAAGTGGATTGGGCCTGGCCATTGCCCGTCAGCTGGCCGAAGCACAAGGCATGCGCCTGCGTCTGATGAATGGGGCCACGGGTGGTTTATGCGCAGAATTATCCTGGCCCGTTTGAAGCTGTGAAATTCAGGATGAACCTTGGAACAACAGGCAAGGGACGTTGGCGCAAAAAGCCTGCAGGCCCAATGCCGTTGTTAAATGATGTTGGTTTTTTGGCTCAGATGTAGCCCAGATCGGCGCTGCTGATCTGATGTTCCCAAAGGATCTTACCCCCGGTAGATTTGCAGCTCAGGAGTAGATGTCGCCCGGCGCCCTTGCCGAGGAACTCTATGCTGCAATAGTTTCTGGCTTCTACCAGCGTACCCGGCACCCGATAGGGGTTGGCGTCTCCTTTGGCCGGACTGGAGTTGAGTGGAGAGCTGGTGAGTTCCCAGAGGGGATAATCGTGTTTGCCAGAGTAGTGTGGGCGGGGCCTGCGCATTAATTCGCTGATATGCCGATCTCCCGAAAGAAACAATAATCCCCTGATCTGATTATTCTGGAGCCAGTCCATAAAATCCTGACGTTCTTCCGGATATAAATTCCAGCCTTCATAAGCATCGTCATCATTAAAAAGTTGTCCCCCTGCGGCAACGATTTTGAAATGCGCACGAGAGCTGAGCAGGGCGTTTTTTAACCAATCCATTTGCGCTTTGCCAAACATTTGCTTGCCGCGTGACAAGTGGGCAGCATCTGCATCGCGATACCAGCGATCATCCAGCAGAAAAAAATCGGCATCATTCAGGGTGCACTGGGTAAATACCCCGGGAGTTCCTGGCAGACCATAAGAGGGGTTCGCCCAATAACCCTGAAAAAGGCGGAGTGCACTTTGTTTCAGGACAAAACTACTGCCGCTGTCATTGGCTCCATAATCATGATCATCCCAGATAGCTATCTGTCGGGTAGATTGCAAAAACTTTTGCAAAGGCGGAAAGGCCCGATCCGTCCAGTAGCGCATGGCCATTCCTGCGGGACTTTGAATGTCGGCTTCACGGAAATAAAGATTATCTCCCAACCAGATCATCATATCGGCGGCTTCAGCGGTCATGGGATCATATATTTCGTACCCACCCCCATACGCTTTGCCCGGACGATCATATTGCGGGTCATTGATGTACGCGCAAGACCCCGTGAGGACTTTGAAATCCGGAGCGGGATGACGCCATTGCCAAAGTTCAGGCGTATGTATTTGCAGATTTTTACCGCTCCAGGTTTTGCCGTCCAATTGTATTTCAGTTTGGTAGGTTGTACTCGGGGCAAGATCATCCATGGTGAGCAAGGCGGTATAAAACTCCCTGGCGCTGGTGCTCATTTCGCTGCTGCTTTCCCGTAAATGCGGCTGCTGGACAGGCCAATAAGCGATACTCACCCTGGCAGGTCCCAAAGTCTGCATCCAGATGTTGGCTGAGCGTTGCGCCGGATAACCGGTCATGGGCCCGGCATGCA
>NZ_JBYCKP010000670.1:0-6253 GCF_057473445.1 Acidithiobacillus sp. TH-A36
CGGATACCGCCGCTACGGACGCCGCCATGGCGGCAAATTGCAACTTCTCGCGCTCGCCGCTTAAACAAATGATGTACATGCCTGACATTGTGTCTCCCGATCGTATGTGAATGCGTTAGCAATAGCAGTAAATATGCCAGCCTGTATGAGTGTTAATAAATTGAAGCTAAACCGTTTATCACGCTAGATAATTAAAAATTAAGAATAATCTAATTAACTGTATTGCTTGCTCATTTTTATATCGCGGCAGATGGAAAAGTGTCATGACATGTCATGACATGCGCTGACAAACAGAAAATCTTGTTCATAAACAAATATAATCAAGTTATGGTAATAGAAATTTTTTTGCATCCAAAAAGAAAGAAGATGCGTATTATTTACGAAACAACGCGTTCAGCCTGTAAAAGCAGTGGCCGACCAGACACCGAGGCAGATTATGGATATGCAGAATCGTGACCGTACTACTCCTGATGTGCATAAGCCCACGCAAAAGCACAAGTCAGCAACTGGTCTGGATGTTCAGAGTGTTTTGAATATTCAGCAGAACCCGATGGTTTTGATTGATGACCAGTACCGGATTATTGCAGCGAACCGGGCCTATCAGGAGGCCTATGGCGTGCAAGCAGATGAGATAATTGGGCGTTGCTGTCATGAAATTTCCCATCATTCGCCGGTGCCTTGCCATATGCGTGGAGAAGATTGTCCCCATCAGGCTGTTTTTACGACAGGAGAAGCCCACGATGTCCGGCACATTCATTATGATCATAAGAATCATGCTGAACATGTCCGTATTCGTGGACATGCCATCAAAGATCAGGAAGGGAATACCTATCTTGGCGAGGAAATCATTCGCTTGCCGCATCAGGATGAAGCCATTACCTGTGGTGACATGCGCATGGTGGGCCGTTCTCCGGCATTCATGAAATGCCTGCATCACATTGAAATGGCGGGCCGTACAGATGCCACTATTTTACTTTATGGTGAAAGTGGAGTTGGTAAGGAGTTGGCAGCCAGCGCACTCCATCAATTTTCTGCACGGGCATCTGAAGCATTTATTACCGTGGATTGTGCGTCGCTGCCTGAAACACTTTTTGAAAGTGAAATACTGGGCCATGAAAGAGGGGCTTTCACCGGTTGTCTGGGGCGTAAGCGTGGACTGTATGAAATGGCCGACCGGGGAACCCTGTTTCTGGATGAGGTGGGGGAATTACCCTTAAGTATGCAGGCTAAATTATTACGGGTTCTGGAAACCGGGAGCTTTCGGCGTTTGGGGGGTTCAGAGACCTTGCATGCCGATGTGCGTATTATCGCGGCGACCAACCGTAATTTATTGGAAATGGCGGGGCAGAGACAATTTCGGGAGGATTTATATTATCGTCTCGCAGCTATTACCATTGATTTACCGCCCTTGCGGGATCGTCGTGATGATATTGCGGGTATTGCTGCGGTGTTGTTGGAACGCATTGGTAAAAGTTGGGGGGGGCAGTGGACGCTGTCGAAAGAGGCAGAACGGCGCCTGTTTACTTACGATTTTCCGGGAAATGTTCGGGAATTGCGCAATATTCTGCAAAAAGCGGCGGCACTGGCGGATGGGCCGGTTATTCAGGCAAGTCATCTGAATTTTACGGGAGCCAGTCCAGCGTTTGCGGCGCATGCTGCCTCTTCGCCGGGTGCCGTGAGAGATTTTGGAACTGTGGCATCCGTGCCGCGCGGTGGCGCGCAGCCGGATGATCTGGAGGCTTTGTTGCGGCAATATCAAGGCAACCGGCGACGGGTGGCTGAAACTCTGGGGGTTAGTGAGCGCACTGTTTATCGTTGGTTGCGGCGAGACGCCTGAATCATTCACGAAGAAAGTGCATTGTCTTCGTTAATTGTTGGTAGCGGGGTACAATCTTCCCAATTGATTGGGAGACACAGGCTATGACAACGTCCAAAGAGCATTTGATTATTTTTGACACTACCTTGCGCGACGGCGAGCAATCTCCGGGCGCTTCCATGACCCGCGATGAAAAGTTGCGCATTGCCCAGGCCTTGGAACGCTTGCAGGTGGATGTCATTGAAGCAGGCTTTCCGGTCGCCAGCCCTGGAGATTTTGCCGCCGTGCAGGCTATCGCCAGGACCGTACGGGAAAGTCGGGTATGCGGGTTGTCGCGCGCGCGGGATGAAGACATTCGCCGTGCCGGTGAGGCGTTGAAGGAAGCCAATGCTGCACGTATTCACACGTTCATTGCCACCAGCCCGATTCATATGCAGGCAAAATTGCGGATGAGTCCGGAACAGGTCCTGGAACGTGCGGTGGCTGCGGTAAAACTGGCGCGGCAGTATTGTGATGATGTGGAGTTTTCAGCGGAAGATGCGGGCCGTTCCGAGGAGGATTTTCTGTGCCGGGTGATTGAAGCGGTCATTCAGGCGGGAGCCCGTACCATCAATATTCCTGACACCGTTGGTTATAATCTGCCGGATCGCTTTGGTCAGTTGATTGCCAATTTGCGCAACCGGATTCCCAACGCCGATCAAGCCATTTTTTCGGTACATTGCCACAATGATCTGGGCCTGGCAGTGGCCAACTCCCTGTCTGCCGTGCAGCATGGTGCCCGACAGGTTGAATGCACGATCAACGGTCTGGGTGAAAGGGCGGGTAATGCCGCCCTTGAAGAAATCGTGATGGCGGTGCGTACGCGGCAAGATGCTTTTGTCTGTGATACCCGCATTGATACCAGCCAGATTGTGGCTACCAGCAAGCTGGTGTCTACCATTACCGGCTTTCCGGTCCAGCCCAACAAGGCCATTGTCGGGGCTAATGCTTTTGCCCATGAGTCAGGCATTCACCAGGATGGTGTGCTCAAGCATCGGGAGACCTATGAGATCATGCGTGCGGAAGATGTGGGCTGGTCGGCCAATCGCATGACGCTGGGAAAACTTTCCGGTCGGGCGGCTGTCCGTGCGCGTCTGGAGGCGTTGGGTATTCATCTGGAAAAAGATACGCTGGATCAGGTTTTTGCCCGCTTCAAGGATCTTGCCGACCGCAAGGCAGAAATATTTGATGAGGACCTGCAGGCGCTGGTCAATGAAGATCTGCAGGAAGAGCAGGCTGAACATTATCGTCTGGGTTATTTGCGGGTTTGCTCGGAAATGGGTACGCATCCCGAAGCCACTGTGGAAGTCTGGGTGGACGGGGTGGCCAAAACGGCCAAGGCAGTGGGTGGCGGGCCGGTAGATGCGGCATTCCAGGCCATGGAAAGTATTCTGAACAGTGAAACCCGTTTGCTGCTCTATTCGGTCAATGCCATTACCACGGGTACGGATGCCCAGGGTGATGTGACCGTGCGTCTGCAGGACGCCAGTGGTCGGGCCGTCAATGGTCAGGGCGCCGATACCGATATTGTCGTGGCCAGTGCCAAAGCTTACCTTTCGGCGATGAATCGTTTGCAGGGTCCGTCACATCGCCAGCATCCGCAACTTTAAACTCAGCAATGAAAACCGTTTCTGAACTGGGTTTTTGGCAGCGTATGGCGGAAACCCGGGGTGAAGTCATTTTATTTTTCAGCTCTGCAGGCTGTCACTCCTGTCGGATCTGGCGGCGGCTGCTGAAAAATCTGGAAGAGAGCCGGAGTGGTCTGCAGGTTTGGGAGATCGATGCCGGCATTGATATGGGCATTACCCGGGAATTTGAAGTGTATCACCTGCCGCCCTGTTTCTGTTTCGTAATGGCCAATATCAGCGTCCGATTCAGGTTGAGGCGCGGGTCCATGCTCTGGAACAGTGGCTGAACGCGCATGCTGATCTCCCTCCTGAAGAACTTCCTTGAATCCTGATCTGCCTTATCCCTGGAACGCGGCGGGCTGGCACGCCAAGGTGCATGCTGCACCCTCGTCCTATTTTGATCAAAGGCCTGTGGGTGTAGATATTGATCTGCTGGTTGTTCATGCCATCAGTTTGCCTCCAGAACAGTTTGGGAGTGGCGAAGTGCCACGATTTTTTATGGGCTGTCTGGATTTTGACCGTGATCCTTATTATGAACAGTTAAGAAACTTGCGGGTGTCTGCACATTTTTTCATTGAACGGGATGGTAAGCTTTGGCAGCATGTGAGTGTCTGGGATCGCGCCTGGCATGCAGGCGTATCTTCATGGCAAGGCCGTTCTGCCTGCAATGATTACAGTGTCGGTGTAGAGCTGGAAGGTAGTGCATCCAGCAAATTTCTGCCCATTCAATATCAACGTCTGGCCGCTTTAAGCCGGGATCTGCAAAAACTGTTTCCGGCGATAACGCGAGAACGGATTGTCGGTCACGCGGACATTGCGCCCGGGCGCAAATGGGATCCCGGTCCGGGCTTTTCCTGGGACTATTTTACAGAGGTATATGCAGCGCATGGCGGAGATCAGAGAAGCACCAAAACGTGACTGGCGACGTGGCTGGGCTGGACCCCTGGTCGTATTTGTTCTGCTGGTATTGGGAACCCTGTGGTGGCTGGGCGTATTTCATTCCGCTCAAGTGCTTGAAGAAACCGGAGTGGCTCACGCGTATATTTATCATAATTTCCAGGGCACTTATCGGCAGATGGTCAAGGCCAGAGGCAAATTATCGCCGCAGTTGCCCGCCAATTTACGCGGGCATCCTGAAATCACGATGATGGAAAATGAAAGCGGTAGCGGCGGAGATGCGATGGTTAAAGCGCGGATCGGCTATCTGATAAATGCCGGCGATGCGACGCCACCGGGATGGTTAACGGGAGACTGGCCCGCACAGAGGGTGGCAAGGGTGGAGGTGAGCGCAAATGCGGCCATCGCTTCGTGGAAAGCCTATTCCGCCCTGAGTGACTGGGGAAAGGCCCGAGGAATCCCTCTACACTATCCCTTGTTTGAAATGCTGGGTCCGGGTAATCATTACGTGTTATTGATGTCTCTGGATAAATCACCGGCTTCTTCCTGACGGACGCTGTCTTTGCCATAGAATTTGATGCCACGAATAATTTTTTCGCGGCCCTGGCTCAGACGGTGCATGTTGGTATCACGCAGGGAGTAGACACACCCGCAGTATTCCTGCTGGTAAAATCGTTCCTGCTTGGCTATTTCAATCATGCGGGCACTGCCACCGCCCTTGCGCCAATTGTAATCCCAATATTGCAGTCCTTCATGGCGGTCTGCAGCCCGGACACCACAGGCATTGATCTGGTCCATGTCTTTCCAGCGCGATATCCCCAGGGTGCTGCTGAAGACGCTGAAGCCATGCTCTGCTGCATACAGCGCCGAGCGCTCAAAGCGCATGTCGAAACAGGCAGTGCAGCGCTCGCCGCGCTCCGGTTCCCATTCCAGACCTTTCACCCGGGCAAACCAGTTGTCCTTGTCATAATCGAGGTCAATGAAAGGCACGCCCAATGCCCCGGCATAGCGGATATTTTCTTCCTTGCGCAATTCATATTCTGCCTGCGGGTGAATGTTCGGATTGTAAAACAGCACCGTAAATTCGATGCCAGCTTTGCGAATATCATCCATGATGGGACCAGCACAAGGTGCACAGCAGGAGTGCAGGAGAATATGCGTACTGCCGTCGGGCGTCTGCAATGGTGAGGGCGGCGTTTTTTTGGACATGAATGATACCTGAAAAAGCACTATGCTGATGACAATCATACAACTCATCAGTCTGTTTGCCAAAAAGGAGTTTAGCGATGTCCAGCGATTTGCGACAGGGAAAATGTCAGGCTTGTGAAGGCGGTGTCGAGAAACTTGCGGATGATAAAGTTACCGGGCGTATTGGGAGTGTATCCGGATGGCGCCTGGAGCAGGGCAGTTTATGCCGGGATTTTCAATTCAAAAACTTTTACGAAACCATGGCTTTCGTGAACGCTGTAGCGTGGATTGCTGATCGTGAAAATCATCATCCAGACATGGAAATAGGCTATGGATACTGCCTGCTACGATACTCCACTCATTCCGTAAAGGGGATCACCGAAAATGATTTTATTTGTGCCGCACAGGTGAATCAACTGCTGGAATGAGACAATGTTTCATTCCAGCAGCCTGCATTGATGCCCGTATCAGGCGTTGTTGGCAGGACGCAGCAGAGGGCGCATGCCTTCGCGAACCTGACGCTGAATGAATGCAGAGCGGCCGGGTTCCTTTTTGTCCAGTTCTGCAGCACATTCTGAATTGGTCAGAGCGGCAGCACTGAGCATGACTTCCAGCTCGCAGGTGTCAACTTTGGGATCAGTCAGGGCGGCAGGTGCTACATTCATCTGATCACCTACATGCCAGA
>NZ_JBYCKP010000671.1:0-1731 GCF_057473445.1 Acidithiobacillus sp. TH-A36
GCTGGGATATTTCCCGGCCCCTTCCTTTTCGCGGCTGGGAATGCCGGTTACTGGCGCAAGGGTCTGGGGAAGGAGTCAGTCATGCTTTGCTCGCGGAGTGTGCCCAGGTCAATTTATATTGGCGGCGCCGTCAAAACGGTGAGCGGTCACGGATGGCTAACGGACAGCATCGAACGGTGAAAAATATCATGCTGGAGGCTGGCATACCGCCAGAGTGGCGAGCGAATATTCCCCTGCTGTGGGATGAAGCCGGGCACTTGTTGTGCATTCCCGGTTATTATCTGGCGTCGTGGGTGCGCGCCCCGATGGGGGCGCGCGCTGCGCTCTGCCTGCTCCGAAAATAAAAGTTTTCAGTCCTGCGCCATTTGTTTTTCACGTTTTTCTTCAAGTGTTTTGCAATCAATGCAAAGCGTGGCCGTTGGTCTGGCTTCAAGGCGCCGCAGACCAATTTCCACACCACAGGATTCGCAATAACCGTATTCATTTTCCTTGATGCGACCCAGAGCCTGGGTGATTTTGCGAATCAGTTTGCGTTCCCGGTCTCTTGCCCGTAATTCCAGACCCATGTCGGTTTCGAGGCTGGCGCGATCATTGGGATCGGAGTAGTTGACGTTTTCCATTTGCATGTGTTGCACAGTACGATCGACCTCAGCCATGAGTTCGCCGCGCCAGTCTTCCAGAATTTTCTGGAAGTGAGCGATTTGCGCGTCGTTCATGTATTCTTCGTCAGGCTTTGGTTCGTAAGGAACAAAGGCGGTGTATTGCTGAACATTTCTGGGGCTGATGCCAGCAGTTTGAGAGGCTTGGTCTGCCATGTGATCTTCCTGTCCTTGTAATAAATCCGCTTACGTTTAACAGAGATCAGCCATTTTGGCAATCTTGCAGCTTATGTTTACAATGCCAGCACCTTCAACTCTGTACCAGGAATAAAGCTTATGCCTTTGCGCGCCCTGATTTTTGATGTGGACGGAACTCTTGCGGATACCGAGCGGGATGCTCACCGTGTGGCTTTCAACCAGGCCTTTGCCGCTGCAGACCTTCCCTTTGAATGGGATGTGCCTACGTACGGGCATTATTTGAAGGTGACCGGTGGCAAGGAGCGTTTGCGCAGTTTTTTGAATGATCGCCCTGATTATCCGCAGCTCAGCGATGCGGATATTGCCAGAATCCACAAACAGAAAACGGCTTTTTATGTGGAGATGATGGAAGCGGGCCTTTTACCCTTGCGCCCCGGCGTAGAACGTCTGCTGAATGCTGCCAGAGAGGTCGGGCTACCCATAGCCATAGCGACCACGACCACCCCAGCCAACGTGGAGTCCTTGCTGAAAAGCACCTTGGGTAAAGATGGACCCGGGCGTTTCCAGACTATTGGCGCTGGGGATATTGTGCCGCATAAAAAACCTGCCCCGGATATTTACTTGTATGTGTTGCAGCAACTGGGTTTTCCGGCCCCGGACTGTCTGGCTCTGGAGGACTCGGAAAATGGCTTGCGTTCTGCCGCATCTGCCGGTTTGGCTACGGTGATTACGCAAACGGAATACACGCAACACCAGAATTTTTCAGCGGCTCTGCGGGTGCTTGATCAACTCGGCGAGCCCCAGGCTCCTGCACAGATTCTGCAGGGACGCGAAGCGGGTGCACGCGTTGTGGTGGATGTGGATCTGCTGACCCAATGGTGGGAAGAAAAAACGCAGCATTAACCTGGAAACGGCCGTTGGCCGTTAAGCTTTT
>NZ_JBYCKP010000672.1:0-1092 GCF_057473445.1 Acidithiobacillus sp. TH-A36
GGTACTGGCCCAGGCCCGCGCCGAACTGGCCGCGCAAATGCAGGACAAGCCCCTGGCGCGTTCGGCCCTGCTGCCCCATGTGGGGGTTGGTGCAGCGGTGGGCTTCAATACCGCCGACATTACCGGCTTTGGCAATATCGACATTAATCGCGCCTATTTGTCCGACAGCTACAGCGTCAATATCACCCAATCCGTATTCAACGGCCAGGCCTGGACGGCGCTGAAACAGGCCGACTCACGCATACAGGCCAGCGCTGCCGGTCTGACCTACACCGAACAGCAGCTCGCCCTGCAGGTCGCCAAGGCCTATTTCGGGGTGCTGGAAGCCCAGGCCCAGGAACGGGTGGCGCAAAAGCAGAAATCGCTGCTGGAAAGCATTTACCGGCAAACCGAAGCCACCCTGAAAATAGGTACGGGAGACATTATCGCCGTGCGTGAAGCCCAAGCCCGGGTTGATGCCGCCGAAGCCGATCTCATCAAGGCCAGCAACGGGGTGGCAATAGCCAAAAAACAATTACAGCGCCTGACCCATCATCCCATCGGCGTGCTGGAGCCTCTGGGCCATTATCAGGCTCTGGGTCCGCAGCCTGATGATATGCAGAGCTGGGTGCACAGTGCTGTTCAGGATCAGCCGCTGATGCATCAGGCCCAGGCCGAACTCCATACGGCCCAGCAGGAAGTCCAATACCATCAGCGCGCGCGCTGGCCGGTGGTCAACCTGCAGGGCGTAGCCCAGCATGCCCTCGGGAATCCCTTTCCGGGGCTGGTCATGAATCAGGCCGGCGTCAGCCTGAACTTGTCCGTCCCCCTGTATGAAGGCGGCAACATTTCCGCCTCCGTGCAAAAAGCCCAGGCGCAAACCGTAGCCAGTGTGGATCATGTTGCCAATGTGCGCGATGACGTCACCCTGAACACCCAAACCGCCTTTCTCAATCTGAAAAACAGTGTAGCGCAGCTCAAGGCCGCCAAAGAAACCGTAGACTCTGCCAAGCTATCCCTGGAAGGAACGCGCAAGGGTTATGAAGTGGGCACCCGCTCCATCATTGACCTGCTGCACACCGCCACCGACTACGTGCGGGCCGAGCAGGACTA